>DASSRF010000310.1:0-9476 GCA_035701945.1 Caldimonas sp.
TAGTCGACGCCACCGGACATGGGGCCGAAGAACTCCTCGTAGCCCGAGTGCAGCGGACCGAAGGCCGGCGCGAACCCGAGATGCCATTTGCCGATCAGCGCCGTGCGATAGCCGGCGTCGCGCAACAGCGAAGGCAGCGTCGGATGCGAAGGCGGAAGGCCGAGCGCGCTGCTGCCCCGGCTCTTGCTGCTGATCGGCTCTTCGGCGGCGCCGCGCAGGCGGTACTGATAGCGTCCGGTCATGAGCGCGAAGCGCGTCGGCGAGCAGACCGGCGAGTTCGCGTAGCCGTGCGTGAAGCGCAGGCCCTCGGCCGCCATCCGGTCGAGCACTGGCGAGATCGGCACGCGACCACCGTAGCAGCCGAGGTCGGCGAAGCCGAGGTCGTCGGCGACGATGAAGACGAAGTTCGGGCGGGTCGTCATGGCATCACCTGCGGGTCATCGCCGACGCGAGCGCGTCGCGTGAACTTTTCAGGCGCTGCACGGCATTCACGGTGGCTTCGGTCGTGTTCGGTCCCGGATCCGCGCTGCGCGTCCCGCGCGCGTGCGCGTAGACGTGCGTGAACTCGGCGCCGAGGAGGAAGACTTGCGCAGAGTAATACGTCCAGACGATGACGAGGATCAGCGAGCCGGCGGCGCCGAACCCCGACGTCGCGCCGCTGCGGCCGAGGTAGAGGCCGATCAGCGACTTGCCGAGCGCGAACAGCAGCGCCGTGGCGCCGGCGCCGACCCAGACGTCGCGCCAGCCGATGCGCACGCGCGGCAGGATCTTGTAGATCATCGCGAAGAGCGCCGTCACGACGGCGAAGCTGACGGCGAAGTTCAGCGCCTCGGCCATGATCGCCCAGCCGCCGAACGCGTGCGCGTAGCGCTTGCCGAACGCCGCGATCGCCGTGCTCGCGAGGAGCGAGACGACGAGCAGGAAGCCGATCCCGAGCACCATCCCGAACGACAGCAGCCGCGCCCGGATCAGCGCCCACAGCCCCGAGCCGCCGCGCCGCGCCGGCGCACGCCAGATGCGGTCGAGCGCGTTCTGCAGCTCGCCGAACACCGACGCGGCGCCGAGCAGCAACGTCGCGAGTCCGATCACCGTGCCGACGACGCCTTGCGCCGGCTTGTTGAGGCTTTGCAGCAGGCTCTGCGCCGCCGCCGCGCCTTCGTCGCCCATGACGTCGCGGAGCTGGGCGAAGATCTCGCCGCGCGCGGCGTCGGGCCCGAAGACGAGCCCGGCGATCGACACCGCGATCAGCAGCAGCGGCGCGAGCGAGAACAGCGTGTAGTAGGCGAGCGCCGCGCCCATGCTCGGCGCGTAGTCGTCGACCCAATCGACGACCGACTGCCTGGCCATGGCCACGAACGAAGCGGTTCTCATCAGGGTGCACCACGAAGCGCCGCGCGAGCGGACGCCCTATCATCCCTCGCCAACCGGAGCGGTGGTTCCGGCCCCACTGGAGGAGACAGCCACATGATCGCTCGTCGTTTCGCCCTTGCCACCCTCGTCGCCGCCGGCGCCATCGCCGTCGCGGGCTGCGGCATGATGGATCGCGACAAAGGCGGTGCCGGCGTGATGTCGATACCGCTCTCCGGCAAGAACGAGGTGCCGCCGAACGCGACCACCGGCTCGGGCACGGCGCGCGTCGAGCTCGACGGCAACGTCATCAAGTGGAACGTGACGTACTCGGGGACGACCGGCCCGGTCACCGCCGGCCACTTCCACGGTCCGGCGGCAGCGGGTTCGAACGCGGGCGTCGTCGTTCCGTTCGCCGGGCCGCTCGCGAGCCCGATCGTCGGCCAGGCGACGCTCACGCCGGCGCAGGTCGACCAGGTCAAGCAGGGACTCTGGTACGTCAACCTGCACACCGCCGCCCACCCCGGCGGCGAGCTGCGCGGCCAGGTCAAGTGACGGGCAGGGCGGCTTCGGCCGCCCTTCTTCATCGTCCCTTCGCCTTCTCTTCCTCGCGCAGCCGCAGCACGCGACGCTGCACCTTGCCGGTCGTCGTCATCGGCAGCGCGTCGATGAACTCGATCTCCTTGGGATATTCGTAGGGCGCGAGCTTGCCGCGAACGTGCGCCTGCAGCTCGCGCACGAGCTCGGCGGACGCGACGTGGCCCGCGGCGACGACGACGTACGCCTTGACGAGCGCGCCGCGCTCGGCATCGGGCTTCGGCACGACGGCGGCGTTGGCGACCGCGGGATGCTTGACGAGGCAGTTCTCGACCTCGCTCGGCCCGATCCGGTAGCCGGCGGCCTTGAAGACGTCGTCGCTGCGGCCCTGGTACCAGAGGTAGCCGTCGTCGTCCATGACCGCGGTGTCGCCGGTGCGGCACCAGCTGTCGTCGACGTCGCCGGTGAACTTCGCCCGCGTGGCGTCGTCGCGCTTCCAGTAGCCGAGGAAGAAGATCGGATCGCGCTCGCCGTGGACGTCGCGTCGGTGCAGCGCGACGTCGCCGGGCGTGTCGCGCGGACATTCGTTGCCGTCGTCGTCGACGACGGCGATGCGATGGCCCGGATACGGCCGCCCCATGCTGCCCGGACGCGCCGGCCAGTGGATCGCGCAGTTGCCGACGATGTAGTTGATCTCGGTCTGGCCGAACATCTCGTTGGGGACGACGCCGAGCGCGTCGCGGCACCACGCGAAGACGGCGTCGCCGACCGCCTCGCCGGCGCTCATGACGGCGCGCAGGTGCAGCGCGTAGCGCTCGCGCGGCGCCGGCACCGCCTTCATCATGGCCTTCAGCGCGGTCGGAAAGAGGAACGTGTGCGTGACGCGGTGGCGCTCGAGCACCTCGAACGCGAGCTCGGGAGCGAACCGCCGCTGCAACGCGACGATCTCGCGGCCGAAGTAGAGCGTCGGCAGGAGCGCATCCATCAGTCCGCCGGTCCACGCCCAGTCGGCCGGCGACCAGAAGACCGCGTCGTCTTCTGAGCCCCCAGGCCGCCGCGTTGCGGCGTCCGCCCCCCGAGGGGGTCGCGCCGACTTGGGGCGGCCCGGCGCCGGCCCGTGCGGAAACCAGTTCTGGCTGCAGACGAAGCCGGGCAGGTTGCCGATCAGCGCACGGTGGGGAATCAGCGCCCCCTTCGGCGGCCCGGTCGTGCCGCTCGTGTAGATCAGCACCGCCGGGTCGTCGGCGCTCGTCTGCTCGGCGACGAAGGCCGTCCGCTCGCCGCGAACGAGGTCGCGCCAGTCGACGTCGCCCTGCCCTGCAGCCGCGCCCGCCGCGACGACGGTCGCAAGCCCCGGACAGAGCGGCCGCGCCGCGAGCACGTTGGCGATGCCGTTCTCGTCGACGATCGCGAGGCGCGCCTCGCTGTCGCGGATGCGGTACTCGAGCGCGTCGGGGCCGAACAGCATCGACAGCGGCATCGCGACCGCGCCGATTCGATAGAGCGCGAAGTGCGCGACCGCAGTCTCGAAGCGCTGGGGCAGCACGAGCGCGACGCGGTCGCCGCGCGCGACGCCGAGCATGCGCAGCGCCGCCGCGAGGCGGTCGGCGGTGGCGTCGATCTCGCCGTACGTGAAGTCGCTGCGGATGCCGTTCTCGTCCTCGAAGCGGATCGCGACCGCGTCGGGCCTGAGCCGTGCCCAGCGCGCGCAGCACGCCTCGGCGATGTTGAAGTCGTGCGGAACGTGCCAGCGAAAGCCGGCGTGGATCTGCGCGTAGCGGTCGACGCTCACGCGCGTTCTCTCCGATAGGCGTCGAGGGCGGCGCCGGCGATGCGGCAGATCCGCCAGTCGGGCATCACCGTCGCGCCCATCCGTTCGTAGAAGCGGATCGCGTCGGCGTTCCAGTCGAGGACGCTCCACTCGAAGCGGCCGTAGCCTCGCTCGACGGCGACGTGCGCGAGGTGCTCGAGGAGCGCCTGGCCGATGCCGTGGCCGCGCTCGTGCGGCTCGACGAAGAGATCCTCGAGCCAGAGGCCAGGCCTGGCGAGAAAGGTCGAGAAGCTGACGAAGAAGAGCGCGAAGCCGATGACGCGTCCCGAGCGCTCGGCGACGATCGCCTCGACGACCGGCTTCGGCCCGAACAGATGGACGGCGAGCTTGCCGGGAGTGACCTCGAGCAGGTGGGTGAGCTTCTCGAACTCGGCGAGGCCGCGGATCAGGTCGACGATCGCGTCGACGTCGCGCCGCTCGGCGGCGCGCAGCGAGAAGTCGGCGGCGGGCGTGGTCATGGTGCGATTCTGCCCGCGCGGCGTGCGCGCCCTCGCTGCGCGCGTCTCGCCTACAGTCGGGGCGTGACCCGCGAAGCCTATCGACCGCGCCGCCGCGCCCAGAGCCGGTTCGTCAGCGCGCGGGGCCTCAGGCAGCACGTCCTCGTCTGGGGCGGGGCCGGCCTCGACCGTGCCGACCGCCCGCCGCTCGTCCTGCTGCACGGCTGGATGGACGTCGCGGCGTCGTTCCAGTTCGTCGTCGACGCATTCGCCGAAGACCGCCACGTCGTCGCGCTCGACTGGCGCGGCTTCGGCGCGAGCGAAACGCCGCAGGCCGACACCTACTTCTTCGCCGAGTACCTCGGCGACCTCGAGATCGTCCTCGATGGGCTGTTCGGCGTCGACCGCGGGGCGATCGACCTCGCAGGACACAGCATGGGCGGCAACGTCGCGATGCTCTACGCCGGAGTGCGGCCCGATCGCGTCCGCCGGCTCGTCAACCTCGAGGGCTTCGGCATGCCGCGCTCGAAGCCGGAGCACGCGCCGGGGCGGATCGCGAAGTGGCTCGATGCGCTCAAGCAGACCGAGCAGCTGCGGCCGTACGCCGACCTCGACGCGGTCGCGAAGCGGCTGACGAAGACGAACCCGCTGCTGCGCCCCGACCGCGCGCTCTGGCTCGCCGCGCAATGGTCGCGGCCGATCTCGGGCGACCCGTCGGGCGCGCGCGAGCTGCTCGCCGACCCCAACCACAAGCGCCCGAGCCCGATCATCGCGCAGGTCGACGAATGGCTCGAGTGCTGGAAGCGGATCACCGCGCCGGTGCTCTGGATCGAGGGCGACCGCACCGACATCTCCGTCTGGTGGGGCGACCGCTACAGCAAGCCCGAGTTCCACCGCCGACTCGACCTCGTCGCCGACGTCGAGCGGCGCGTCGTCGGGCCGGCCGGCCACATGCTGCACCACGACCGCCCCGAGGACATCGCGAGGCTGATCGAGGCGTTCCTGTCAGAATCGCGCCCTCCGCGCTTGTCATCCTGAGCGAGAGCGAAGGATCTCGGCGGCCGAGATCCTTCACTGCGTTCAGGATGACACCGAACACACGAAGAGCTGTCACCATGGACGTCGAACACATCAATGCCATCGGCAACCGGATCGCCGACCTGACCCGGCGCACCGTCGACCTTCGGGGGTATCTTTGACTACGACCGCAAGTCGCTCCGCCTGAACGAGGTCAACGCCGCCCTCGAGAACCCGAACGTCTGGAACGAGCCGAAGCGCGCACAGGACCTCGGCCGCGAGAAGCGACTGCTCGACGACGTCGTCTCGACGATCGACCAGCTGACGACGGGGCTGGCCGACAACAGCGAGCTCTACGAGCTCTCGAAGGACGAGGGCGACGACGCCAGCCTGCTCTCGATCGACGCCGACGCGTCGCGGCTCGAGGCGAGGATCGCCGAGCTCGAGTTCCGCCGGATGTTCAACAACCCGGCCGACCCGAGCAACTGCTTCATCGACATCCAGGCCGGCGCCGGCGGCACCGAGGCGTGCGACTGGGCGGCGATGCTGCTGCGCCAGTACCTCAAGTACTGCGAGAAGAAGGGCTTCAGGACCGAGGTCCTCGAGCAGACCGAAGGCGACGTCGCCGGCATCCGCAGCGCGACGATCAAGGTCGAGGGCGAGTACGCGTTCGGCCTCCTGCGCACCGAGACCGGCGTGCACCGGCTCGTCCGCAAGAGCCCGTTCGACTCGAGCGGCGGCCGCCACACGAGCTTCGCGAGCCTGTTCGTCTATCCCGAGGTCGACGACTCGATCGAGATCGAGATCAACCCGGCCGACGTCCGCGTCGACACCTTCCGCGCGTCCGGCGCCGGCGGCCAGCACATCAACAAGACCGACTCGGCGGTGCGGCTGACGCACATCCCGACCGGGATCGTCGTGCAGTGCCAGAACGACCGCTCGCAGCACCGGAACCGCGACGAGGCGTGGCAGATGCTGCGCTCGCGCCTCTACGAGCACGAGATGCGAAAGCGCATGGCCGAGCAGCAGAAGCTCGAGGACACCAAGACCGACGTCGGCTGGGGGCACCAGATCCGCAGCTACGTGCTCGACCAGAGCCGCATCAAGGACCTGCGCACGAACGTCGAGGTGAGCAACACGCAGAAGGTGCTCGACGGCGACCTCGACGTCTTCATCGAGGCCAGCCTCAAGCAGGGCGTCTGATGCCGCGCGACCCGCGACCCTCACGACCAGAGACGGAGACAAGAACATGCGCGAAGGCACCGCTCCCCTCGTCCGCCGCGAAGACTATGCGCCGCCGCCCTTCCTGATCCGCAAGGTCGACCTGACGTTCGATCTCGACCCGGCGAAGACGCTCGTCATCAACCGCATGCAGGTCGAGCGCAACGCCGCCGTCTCCGCTCCTGCGCCGCTGAAGCTGCACGGCAGGGACATCACGCTGACGCGCTGCCTCGTCAACGGCGAGCCGGTCTCGTTCCGCCACGAGGACGGGCTCCTCGTCATCGACAACGTCCCCGACGGCGGCTTCGCGCTCGAGATCCGCAACACCTGCGCGCCCGAGAAGAACACCCAGCTCTCGGGCCTGTACACGTCGGGCGGCGGCTTCTTCACGCAGTGCGAGGCCGAGGGCTTCCGGCGCATCACGTACTTCCTCGACCGGCCCGACGTCATGGCCGAGTACTCGGTGCTGCTGCGCGCGAGCAAGTCCGCGTACCCGGTGCTGCTCTCGAACGGCAACCTCGTCGAGCAGGGCGACCTCGACGGCGGCCGCCACTTCGCGCGCTGGCACGACCCCTTTCCCAAGCCGAGCTACCTGTTCGCGCTCGTCGCCGCCGACCTCGTCGCGCGCGAGCAGCGCGTCCGCTCGCGCTCCGGGCGCGAGCACCTGCTGCAGGTCTACGTCCGCCGCGGCGACCTCGACAAGACCGAGCACGCGATGAACTCGCTGATCGCGTCGGTCGTCTGGGACGAGGCGAGGTTCGGACTCGAACTCGACCTCGAGCGCTTCATGGTCGTCGCGGTCGGCGACTTCAACATGGGCGCGATGGAGAACAAGGGCCTCAACATCTTCAACACGCGCTACGTGCTCGCCAACGCGGCGACCGCGACCGACGCCGACTACGCGGCGATCGAGTCGGTCGTCGCGCACGAGTACTTCCACAACTGGACCGGCAACCGCATCACCTGCCGCGACTGGTTCCAGCTGAGCCTGAAGGAGGGGCTCACGGTCTTTCGCGACCAGGAGTTCAGCATGGACATGGTCGCTGCCGCGACGGCGCGCGCGGTGATCCGGATCGGCCAGGTGAGGAACCTGCGCACGCTCCAGTACCCCGAGGACGCCGGCCCGATGGCGCACCCGGTGCGTCCCGACCGCTACGTCGAGATCAACAACTTCTACACCTCGACCGTCTACGAGAAGGGCGCCGAGGTCGTCCGCATGATGCAGACGCTGGTCGGCCGCGACGGCTTCGCGCGCGGCATGAAGCTCTACTTCGAGCGCCACGACGGCCAGGCGGTGACGTGCGACGACTTCGCGCAGGCGATCGCCGAAGCCAATCCGCAGAGCGACCTCGCGCGGCTGCTGCCGCAGTTCAAGCGCTGGTATTCGCAGGCGGGAACTCCCAAGGTGACGGCGCGCGGCCGCTACGACGCGCCGACCCGCACCTACACGCTCGGCATCGAGCAGGCGCCGACGTCGGCGTCGGGGACCGCGCACGAGCCGTTCGTGATCCCGCTCGCGATGGGTCTCGTCGGCCGCGACGGCCGCGCGCTGCCGCTCCGTCTCGAGGACGAGCCGGCCGAGGCGACGGCGACGTCGCGCGTGCTCGTGCTCGACGAGCCGCGCTCGTTCTTCACGTTCGTCGACGTCGACCAGCCGCCGGTGCACTCGCTGCTGCGCGGCTTCTCGGCGCCGATCGTCCTCGCCGACGGGCTCTCGGACGCCGACCTGCTCGTGCTGCTGCGCCACGACAGCGACGCCTACAACCGCTGGGAGGCCGGCCAGCGGCTCGCGATCCAGCGCCTGCTCGCGGCCGTCCGCGGCGACGCCGACGCCGGTACGCTCGACGCCGGGTTCGTCGACGCGATGCGCGAGGTGCTGCGCCACCCCGACCTCGACGCCGCCTTCAAGGAGCTCGTGCTGACGCTGCCGAGCGAGGCGTACGTCGCCGAGCAGCTCGACACCGTCGACCCGCAGCGGATCCACGTGGCGCGCGAGGCGATGAAGCTCGCGCTCGCGCGGGCGCTCCGCGCCGACTGGGAGTGGGCGTACGAAACGCACCAGGTGAACGGCGGCTATTCGCCCGACCCGATCTCGTCGGGCCGTCGCGCGCTCGCCAACCTGGCGCTGACGATGCTCTGCATCGACGCGGTCGACCGCCGCGATCCGGTCTGGCCCGGCCGCGCCTATCAGCGCTTCAAGGACGCGTCGAACATGACGGTGCGCCAGGGCGCGCTCACCGCCCTGCTCTTCTCCGGATCCGATCTCGCCGACGCCGCGCTCGAGAAGTTCCTCGCCATGTTCGAGGACGACCCGCTCGTCGTCGACAAGTGGTTCTCGCTGCAGGCGATGGCGCCCGAGCACGGCAGCAAGGTGTTCGAGCGCGTGCAGTCGCTCCTCGCCCACCGCGACTTCAGCATCGCCAACCCGAACCGGGCACGGAGCCTCATCGGCGCTTTCTGCATGGGCAACCCCGGCGGGTTTCATCGCAGCGACGCCGCCGGCTACGCGTTCTGGGCCGACCAGGTCCTCGAGCTCGACGCGTTCAATCCGCAGCTCGCGTCGCGGATCGCGCGCGCGCTCGACCGCTGGACGCAGCTCGCCGAGCCGTACCGCAGCGCCGCGCGCGCCGCGATCGCGCGCGTCGCCGCGTCGGTGAAGCTTTCGACCGACACCACCGAGATCGTCTCGCGCGCGCTCGCCGCGGGCTGAGGAGCACCATGGCAATGACAGGCAGCAGCAAGCGAAAGAACGCGTTCTACGCGCAGTCGGGCGGCGTCACCGCGGTCATCAACGCGTCGGCGTGCGGGGTCATCGAGACGGCGCGCGCGCACGACGACGCGATCGGCACCGTCTACGCCGGCCGCAACGGCATCATCGGCGCGCTCACCGAGGAGCTGATCGACACCAGCGCCGAATCGGCCGAGGCGATCCGGGCGCTGCGCTCGACGCCGGCGGGCGCGTTCGGCTCGTGCCGCTACAAGCTGAAGTCGCTCGACAGGAACCGGCGCGAGTACGAGCGGCTGATCGACGTCTTCCGCGCCCACGACATCGCCTGGTTCTTCTACAACGGCGGCGGCGACTCGGC
>DASSRF010000311.1:0-2039 GCA_035701945.1 Caldimonas sp.
AGAAGGCGACGAGCGCGTGCAGCAGCGGATAGAGCGTGCGCGCGAACAGCCGCCTGAGGATGATCGCCGCCGGCACGAGCGCGATCGCGCCGAAGATCGCGCTCAGGATCTGCGGCGTCTGCGGGTAGATGCGCGAGTTGGCGAGCAGCGCCAGGATGAGCGCCGTCGAGACGGGCAGCTCGAACACGGTCGCCGGCTCGGCCAGCTGCGGATTCGCCCCGGCGAGCGGCCGTGCCCGTCGGCGCAGGTAGAGCAGCGCTGCCGCGAAGAGCACGAAGACGACGCCGTGCACGATCAGCCGGTCGGCGTTGCGATCGGCGAACGCGCGCAGCCCCTGCAGCTGCGCCTGGACGGACTCGCGGATGTTGCTGCGCGAGCCCGTCTGCGTCCACAGCTCGGCCCGCCAGATCGGCGGCCCGTCCTGCACGAGCAGATGGCCGACGAGCGCATCGCGCCGCGCCGCGATCGTCTTCATGGCGTCGTCGGCGCGGCGCTGCTGCTCGGCGACCCTGCTTTCCAGCTGCAGGACGCGCGACTGCTCGAGCGCGACCGCTCTCCCCGCGCTGCCGACCGAGGCGAGGATCGCTTCGGCGCGGGCACGGATTTCCGGCGGCGCCTCGGCGCTGCGCAACTGCTCGCGCGTGTTCTGCCAGCGTTCGCTCAGCGGCCCGAGTCGCGCGAGGTCGTCCTCGAGCTTGCGCGCGCGGGCACCGAGCCGGTCTCTCCAGGGCGCGAGGTCCTTCGTCAGCGTTCTCCAGTCGGCCTCGAAGCTCCTCAGCTTGTCGAGCGAGGTCGAGCCTTCGACGGTTTGCGCGGTCTCGTCGAGGCGGGCGTCGATCTCGTCGGTCAGCGCCGGCAGATCGCGCGCGATCGCTGCGGTCGCGGGATCGGGCGTCGCGTCGGCGGCGATCTCGCCGAGCGTCGAAGCGGCGCTCTCGGCCTGCGCGACGACGTCCGGCAACGCGATCGCCGCCGTCGACGCGGAGGCGGACGCGCTTGCCGCGGCCTGGCTCGCTGCCGCCGGCGCCGCTGTGCCTTGCGCCCACGCGGCAGGCGTCGTGCAAGCAGCGGCGAGCAAGGCGACGCAGCAGGTTCTTCTTGTCATGCTTGAAGACATGGAGCAAGCGTCGTGCTCCCGGCGTTGTCGCACGACTCGGCTGACCCTGAGGTCGACTCGGTCGAGGCGACGCTGCCCGCTCGACAGGAAGCGAGAATGACGGTCGAGGAGCGACGACGCGGCGATGCAGCGAAACGACACCCCCTGGCTTCGACGCGTCGCCGCAGTCGCGCTCGTTGCCGCGGTCTGCGGATGCAGCCCGCTGCAGGCGTCGCACGACACGCCACGGCAAACCACCCCGCCCGCCGCGCCGACCGCGCCGAGCGCACCGGACGACGTGCCGGCCGCCGACCTGATCGCGCGCCTGAACCCGCAGATTTCCGCGGCGGTGGCGCGCGCGATCGAGTTCGTGATCCGGCAGCCGTCCGACCATCCGCGCGCGGCGGTGCTCGACTTCTCCGCGCACTCGAGCACGCCGCGGTTCCACCTCGTCGACCGCGCCAGCGGCCGCGTGCTGCAGAGCTTCCGGGTGGCGCACGGCCACGCCTCGGAGGGCGCGCGCAACGACGGCTACGCCGAGGTGTTCTCCAACGTCCCCGACAGCAACACGAGCAGCCTCGGCCTGTACCGCACGGCCGAGACGTACATCAGCGCGGTCTACCCCGGGCTCGCGATGCGCATGGACGGCCTCTCGCCGACCAACTCGAACGCCCGGTCGCGATTCATCGTCATCCACGCGGCCAGGTACATGGAGCCGGAGCCGTCGAAAGGAAAGAAGCCGTGGCGACCCGGCCTCAGCGACGGCTGCTTCGTGTTCTCGAGAGCCGACCGCGACGCGGTCATCTCGAGCCTCGAAGGCGGCGCGTTGATCTACGCCGTCTACGAAAAGCCGTGATCCGGGCGGTCACGCAGCGTCGATCGCTCGACGCGGTCGTCCTTCCACTCGCCGTCCGCGCGAACGGCGGACGGCGAGGCGTCGGCG
>DASSRF010000312.1:0-2070 GCA_035701945.1 Caldimonas sp.
TGATGACGGGGCGCTGGCAGCACCGCCTGCGCGGCGGGGCCGACGAGCCGATCGCCAGCGCGCGGCGCGGCAGCGCGACGCTCGGCCTGCCGCCCGAGCATCCGACGCTGCCGTCGCTGCTGAAGGCGGCGGGATATCGCACCGCGCTCGCCGGCAAGTGGCATCTCGGCTATCCGCCGGCGTTCTCGCCGCTGCGCTCGGGCTACGACGAGTTCTTCGGGCCGATGTCGGGCGGCGTCGACTACTTCAGCCACTGCGACAACCGCGGCGCGCACGACCTCTGGCAGGGCGAGGCCGAGCACCGCGAGGAGGGCTATCTCACCGATCTCATCTCGCGGCGCGCGGTCGACTTCATCGAGCGCGTCGCCGCGCCGGGCGCGCCGCCGTTCTTCCTCAGCGTCCACTACACCGCGCCGCACTGGCCGTGGGAGACGCGCGACGACGCCGCGCTCGCCGCCGAGGTGAAGGACAACCTCTTCCACCTGCACGGCGGCAGCATCCACACCTACCGGCGCATGATCGAGCACATGGACGAGGGGATCGGCTGGATCCTCGACGCGCTCGCCGCGCACGGCGTCGCCGACGACACCTTCGTCGTCTTCACGAGCGACAACGGCGGCGAGCGCTTCAGCGACAACTGGCCGCTCGTCGGCGGCAAGATGGACCTCACCGAAGGCGGCATCCGCGTGCCGTGGATCGCGCGCTGGCCGGCGCGGATCGCGCCTGGCGGCACGACCTCGCAGCTGTGCATGACGATGGACTGGACGGCGACGATGCTCGACGCCGCCGGCGTCGCCGCCGATCCCGGCCACCCGCTCGACGGCGTCTCGCTCGTCTCCGTTCTCGCCGACGCGTCTCGTACGTTCGAGCGGCCGCTCCACTGGCGGATGAACCACCGCGGTCAACGGGCGCTGCGCCGCGAGCAATGGAAGTACCTCCGCGTCGACGGCCACGACTACCTCTTCGACCTCGCCGCCGACGAGCGCGAGCGCGCCAACCGCGCCGCGCGCGAGCCCGGGCGGCTGGCCGCGATGCGCGCCGACTGGGAGGCGTGGAACGCGACGATGCCGCCGATCCCGGCCGAGGCGACCGTGAGCCTCGGCTACGGCGCCAAGGACATGCCGCAGCGCTGAAGCCTGCAGCGATGGCAGCGAACGACCCCTTCGACCTCGAACGCTTCGTCGAGGCGCAAGCCCCGGTGTGGAAGCAGGCGATGGCCGAGCTCGCGGCGGCGCGCAAGTCGAGCCACTGGATGTGGTTCGTCTTCCCGCAGCTGCGCGGGCTCGGCACGAGCGCGATGGCCGAGCGCTACGGCATCGCTTCGCGCGCCGAGGCGGCGGCGTACCTCGCGCATCCGCTGCTCGGCGCGCGCCTCGTCGAGGCGACCGAAGCGATGCTCGCCGCACCGCGCGGCGCGAGCGCGCTCGCCGTTCTCGGCGCGCCCGACGACGTCAAGTTCCGCTCGTCGATGACGCTCTTCGATGCCGTCGCGGCTGCGCCGTCGCCGTTCGGCGCCGCGCTCGATCGCTACTTCGGCGGCGTTCGCGACCCGGCGACGCTCGCGATGCTCGGCAAGCGCTGACGGCGCGGCGACCGGCGGCGACGAGAGGCGGCGGCCTACAGCCGTCGTCCGCTTGCGCTGCGATGCTCGGGGGATCTGCCCTTGCCGCGCCATCGTGTTCTCGCACGACTTGCCCCTTCGCGCCGCGCGCGCGTCGCCCGCGACCGCCGCCGGTGTGCGCGCTGCCGAGCGGGGCGCTCCGCGCAACGGCGCCGATCCGCAGCCGACGCACGCTCGCCTCGAGCGCCTCGACGTGCAGGCGTGAACGCGATGGCAGCGACGACGTCGACCCGGTCTGCGCTGCGCCGCTTCGTGCTTGCCGCGGGCATCGCGCTCGCTGCGATCGGGCTGCTCGGTGTCGAGGTCGCGCCGCTCCGTCGCCTCGCGGTGCCGGTCGACGGCGTGCGGATCGCCGACCTCCGCGACGCGTTCGT
Source organism: Caldimonas sp. (assembly GCA_035701945.1). Taxonomy (GTDB): domain Bacteria; phylum Pseudomonadota; class Gammaproteobacteria; order Burkholderiales; family Burkholderiaceae_C; genus Schlegelella_A. The sequence goes on from DASSRF010000312.1 coordinate 1,996, forward strand.
CGACCGCCGCGGCGGACATCGAGACGCGGCGATCGACATCGCTGCCCCGCCCGGAACGGCGGTGCTCGCCGCCGA
>DASSRF010000313.1:0-4326 GCA_035701945.1 Caldimonas sp.
GGCCCGCCGGCGACGCGATGGCGGTGACGATCTGGGGCTCGGCTTCGAGCTGGACGCTGACGGCGCTGCCGCTTTTCATCTGGATGGGCGAGATCCTGTTTCGCACGCGCCTCAGCCAGGACATGTTCCGCGGCCTCGCGCCGTGGATGCAGCGCCTGCCGGGGCGGCTCCTGCACACCAACGTCGTCGGTTGCGCGATCTTCGCCGCGGTCTCGGGGTCGAGCGCGGCGACCTGCGCGACGATCGGCAAGATGAGCCTGCCCGAGCTCGCGCGGCGCGGCTATCCCGACACGATGTCGGTCGGCTCGCTCGCCGGCGCCGGCACGCTCGGCCTCCTCATCCCGCCTTCGATCATCATGATCGTCTACGGCGTCACCGCCGACGTCTCGATCTCGAAGCTCTTCATCGCCGGCGTCATCCCCGGCGTGGTGCTCGCCGGCATCTTCTCGCTCTACATCGCCGGCTGGTCGCTGAAGAATGCGAACCTGATCCCGCCGCCCGACCCGCCGACGAGCTTCGCCGAGAAGCTTCGCGAGTCGAAGAGCCTCATTCCCGTCGTGCTGCTGATCGTCGCCGTGCTCGGCTCGATCTACGCCGGCATCGCGACCGCGACCGAGGCGGCGGCGCTCGGCGTCCTCGGCTCGCTCGTGATCTCGGCGGCGCAGGGCTCGATGAGCTGGGAGACGTTCAAGCAGTCGCTGCTCGGCGGCACGCGGCTCTACTGCATGATCGCGCTGATCCTCGCCGGCGCCGCGTTCCTGACGCTCAGCATGGGCTACATCGGCCTGCCGCGCCACCTCGCCGAGTGGATCGCGACGCTCGGCCTGTCGAAGTTCGGCCTCGTCCTCGCGCTCACCGCGTTCTACGTCATCCTCGGCTGCTTCCTCGACGGCATCTCGATGGTCGTGCTGACGATGGGCGTGATCATGCCGACGGTGCAGAAGGCCGGGATCGACCCGCTCTGGTTCGGCATCTTCATCGTCATCGTCGTCGAGATGGCGCAGGTGACGCCGCCGGTCGGCTTCAACCTGTTCGTGCTGCAGGGGATGACCAGGCGCGAGATCGGGACCATCGCGCGCGCCGCGTTCCCGTTCTTCCTGCTGATGGTGCTGATGGTCGTGCTGCTCTACGCATTCCCGCAGCTCGTGACCTTCCTGCCCGAGCAGATGCGCCGCTAGGTCCCGGGCTTCAGTGCCAGACGATGAGCGCGAGCGTCGCGAGAATGACGCCCGCAGCGAGCGCCCAGCCGAGCGCACCCGCCGGCTCGCGCACGCGCGCCACCGGCGTGGCCGCCGCGGCGGCGGCGCGGACCTCCGCCGGCGCACGCGCCAGCAGCTGCGCCTCGAACGCGGCGAAGAAGTCGTCGGTGATCTTCGCCGCCGTCGCGTCGATCAGGCGCGAGCCGATCTGCGCCATCTTGCCGCCGACGGTCGCGCGCGCCTGGTAAGAGAGCCGCGTCGTCCGCGGGTCGATCGCGGCGAGCGAGACGTCGGCCGAGCCCTTGCCGAAGCCGGCGACTCCGCCCTGGCCGTCGAAGTTGATCGTGTAGCTCGTCGGCGCCTGCACGTTGGTGAGCTTCAGGTTGCCCTTGAAGCGCGCGCTGACCGGGCCGATCCGCATCGCGACGACCGCGACGAACGCGTCGTCGCCGACGCGCTCGAGCGATTCGCAGCCGGCGACGCACGCCTTCAGCGTCTCCGGGTCGTTGAGCGCCGCCCAGGTGTCGGACACCGATGCCGAGATCGTCCGTTCGCCGTTCAGTTCCATGGCTGCGATTCTCCTACCGGCGCGAGGCCGGCGCTTCGCGAAGCACCGTCGCGAGGTCGGCGAGGCTCGCCAGGTTGTGGACCGGGAGGAAGCGGTCGACGAACGGCAGCAGCGCGCGAACGCCGCCGGCGCGCGGCTCGAACTTCTCGAACCTGAGCAGCGGGTTGAGCCAGACGATCTGGCGCGCGAACAGGCGCAGCTGCGCGGCAGCGCGCGTCAGCTCGCCGTGCTCGTCGCGGTCGAGGCCGTCGGTGACGAGCAGCAGCGCCGCGTTGGCGCCGAGCAATCGTCTCGCCCAGTGGCGGTTGAAGTCGTCGAGGCACGACGCGATCCGGGTCCCGCCCTTCCAGTCCTCGACCTGCGCGCTCGCCAGCGCGAGCGCCAGGTCCGGATCGCGGTGCCGCAGCGACCGCGTGATGTTGGTCAGGCGCGTTCCGAAGGTGAGCGTGTGGACCTTGAGGTAGCGCCGCGTCAGGCCGTGGACGTAGTGCAGCATCAGCCGCGCGTACCGGTCCATCGATCCCGAGATGTCGAGCAGGACGACGATCGTCGGCAGCTCGCTGCGCGGCCGGCTGAAGCGCGGCACGAGCGTCTCGGGCTGGCGTGCCATCGCGAGCATCGTCGCGCGCAGGTCGACGACGCCGCGCGCGCTCGCCTCGTGGCGGCGCCGCCGCACCGGCGCGAACGGCAACGGCACTTCCTCGGCGAGCTTCTTCGCGAGCTCGAACTCGGCGGCGGTCATCGACTCGAAGTCGGCGCGCTGCAAGCGCTCGCGGTCGGAGAAGGTGAACGCGGTCTCGAACTCGACCTGGTCGTCGGGGCCTGCCTTGCGCGCCTCGGCCGCGGGCGCCGGCGCGGCGAGCGCTTCTGCGAGCCGCTGCGAGCGCTTCCTGTTCATCTCGCGGCGGCCGCTGATCTTCGGCAGCAGCTCGGCCATCATCCGCTCGAGCAGCTTCGGGTCGCGCCAGAACGCGGCGAACGCGTCGTCGAAGAGCGCTTGCTGCTCGTGGCGGTCGAGCATCACCGCCGAAAGCGCGGCGTGGACGTCGTCGCGGCGCGAGACGCCGACCGCCTCGATCGCCTCGAGCGCGGCGAGGACGCGGTCGGGCCCGACCGGAATGCCGGCGCTGCGCAGGACGCGCGCGAAGTGGACGACGTTCTCAGCGAACATCGGCGCGCGCCGCGGCGGCGTCCTCGCCGCGCGCGACCGCCTGCGCCTCGGCGAGCAGCCGGGTCAGCTCGCCGCCCTGCATCTTGGCGATGTCGTCGCGATGCTTGAGCAGCACGCCGAGCGTGTCGCGGACGTTCTCGGGAGCGAGGTTGATCGCGTTGAGCGCGACGAGCGCGTTCGTCCAGTCGATCGTCTCGGCGATCCCGGGCGCCTTGAAGAGGTCGAGCGCGCGCATCCGCTGCACGAAGGCGACGATCTGCGTCGTCAACCGCTCCGCGGCGCCGGGCGCGCGGATGCGCACGATCTCGATCTCGCGCGCTGCGTCGGGGTAGTCGACCCAGTGGTAGAGGCAGCGGCGCTTGAGCGCATCGTGGATCTCGCGCGTGCGGTTGCTCGTGATGACGACGATCGGCGCCGCGCCGGGTGCCGCCTGGACGGTGCCGAGCTCGGGGATCGTCAGCTGGTTCTCGGCGAGGACCTCGAGCAGGAACGCGTCGAACGGCTCGTCGGCGCGGTCGAGCTCGTCGATCAGCAGCACCGGCGAGCGCTCCTGCGTCAGCGCCGACAGGAGCGGCCGCTCGATCAGCATCTCGCGCGAGTAGAGGCTTTGCACGAGACGCTCGCGCGCGCCGGCGTCGCCGAGCTGGTGCGCCGCCTCGGCGAGGCGGATCTCCATCATCTGGCGGGCGACGTTCCACTCGTACGAGGTCTGCGCGACGTCGAGGCCTTCGTAGCACTGGACGCGCAGCAGCTGCGTGCCGAGCGAGCGCGCGAGCGCCTTGGCGAGCTCGGTCTTGCCGACGCCGGGCTCGCCCTCGACGAAGAGCGGGCGCCTGAGCGTGAGCGCGAGCAGGACGACGGTCGCGAGCCTGCGGTCGGCGACGTAGCTCTCGCCGCCGAGCGCGCGGACGACGTCGTCGACGGAAGCGGGAACGGCAGGCGGGGCGGCGGGCGGGGTCACGGCGCCATTCTCGCCGGACCGGTCATCCCGAACGAAGGGAAGGACTCCTGGCGCTGCCGGTTCCTTCGCTCCGCTCGGGATGACGCGATCGACGGGCTCAGCGCGCGAGCGCCGCGGCGACCGCGCGCGCCGCGATGACGGGGATCATCGCCGCGCGGTACTCGGCCGAGCCGTGCAGGTCGCCGTTGATGTCGGCGGTCGGGATCTTGACCGCCTTGGCTGCCTCGGGAGTGAAGCTCTTGGCGAGCGCGCTCTCGATCTCGGTGGCGCGAAACGCGTGGGTCTTCGCGCCGGTGACGCCGACGCGAACGCCGCCCGCCGTCTGCGCGACGCAGACGCCGATCAGCGCGAAGCGCGACGCCGGCTGCTTGAACTTGACGTACGCCGCCTTCTGCACCGCCGGGAACGCGACCGCGGTGATCAGCTC
>DASSRF010000314.1:0-9617 GCA_035701945.1 Caldimonas sp.
AGGTCCGACGCGATGCGTCGACGACGGCTCCGAGCGGCCGCCGCATCGCGATCCTGGCATTCGGCACCTTGCTGTACCCGGCGCTCGAAGCCGCCGAGCGGCTCGACGCGACCGTCGCCAACATGCGCTTCGCCAAGCCGCTCGATGTCGCCCTCGTGACTGACCTCGCGCGTCGCCATGATGCAATCGTCACCGTGGAAGAAGGCACGGTGATGGGCGGCGCCGGCAGCGCCGTCCTCGAGGCTCTCGCCGAGGCGCGGATCGACGTCCCGGTGCTCGTCCTCGGCCTGCCGGATGCGTTCGTCGAGCACGGCGACCCGGCGCGGCTGCTCGCGCTCTGCGGGCTCGATGCGGCCGGCATCGAGCAGCAGATCCAGCGCCGCTTCGGCGCGACGCCGGCGCTCTTGCGCACGGCGGTCGGCCAGTGAGGCGGCGATGACCAACCTGATCGACGTCCTCCACATCCCCGACACGCAGGGCGCGCGCGACGACCGGCGGCTGCCGATCCAGCGCGTCGGCGTGCGCGGCGTGCGCTATCCGCTGCAGCTGCGGATCGAGGACGCCGTCGTTCCGACGGTCGCCGAATGGGCGATCGACGTCGCGCTTCCCGCCGAGCAGAAGGGCACGCACATGTCGCGCTTCATCGCCTGGCTCGACGCGATCGAAGTGCCGCTCGACGTCGCGATGTTGCGCCGCGAGGCGGCGCGGATGCTCGCGCTGCTCGGCGCCGACCGCGGCCGCATCGAGGCGTCGTTCCCGTTCTTCCTGCGCAAGCGCGCGCCGGTCTCGGGCGTCGAGAGCCTGCTCGAGTACCAGGGGCGCTTCGCCGTCGACGCAACCGCGGCAGGCGAAGCGACCGTCTGGCTCGAGGTCGTCGTTCCGGTCAAGTCGCTCTGCCCGTGCTCGAAGGAGATCTCGGACTACGGCGCGCACAACCAGCGCTCGCACGTCACGATCCGCGTCGAGGCGCTCGGCGAGCTGCCGTGGCGCGAGCTGGTGCGCTTCGCCGAGGACGAGGCGTCGGCCGAGATCTGGTCGTCGCTCAAGCGCGCCGACGAGAAGTGGATCACCGAGCGCGCCTACGAGAACCCGAAGTTCGTCGAGGACATGGTGCGCGACGTCGCGCTTCGCCTGAACGGCGAGCCGCGCGTCGGCCGCTACACGGTCGACGTCGAGAACTTCGAGTCGATCCACGCGCACAGCGCGGTCGCGCGCATCGAGCGCTAGCCGCGAGCGCCAGCCGCGCGCGGCGCGGTCACACGAGCCGCGCCGGCAGCCAGACCAGCGCGGCGAGGAGCGCGATCCAGAGCGTCGTCGCCAGCAACGCCTGCGTGCGCGACGCCGCGAGCGATTGCCTGAAGGCGCCCCCGGCGGCGACGCACCAGGCTGCGGTTGCAAGCCAGACGACGGCGCCGACGACCATCAGCACGCTCGCAAGGCTGCGCAGTGGTCCGCCGTCGAGTCCGCCGAGCGACGGCGGCGCGAGCGGAGTCGACGCCGCAGCCGCCGCCTTCAGGGCGGCGAGCGTGCTGCGCAGCGCCCCGGGCTCGACCAGCTGCACTGCGACGACGACGAACGCCGCGCCCGCGCAGATCCCGAGCCATGCACCGCCGCAGACGTAGGCGCCGACGACGGCGACCGTGCGGGCGACCGCAGTGCGCGCGACGACGCGCCAGGCGAGCGCGAGCGCGGCGACGAGGAGTGCGGCGACGAGGAGCCCGACGACGAGCGCGGTGAGCAGCCAGGCGCCGACGCCGAGCGCGACTTCCGCCGGCGAACCGCGGGCGACCAGGTCGACGTCGATCGCCGTCAGCAGCAGCGCGTTGCCGGCGACGATCGTCAAGCAGAGGAACGCGAATGCGGCCGCGACGTCGCGCGCGCTTCCGGTCTGCCGCCGCGCGATCAGCCGGCGCGGATGGAGCGCGAGGTCGGCGAAGTCGGCGGCGCGGCGCGTCCAGGTGCCGGCCGAAGCGACGGCGACCGCCGGGGCCGCGTCGCGCGCGGCGTCGATGCCGAAGCGCGCCTGCAGCGACTCGATCAGCGTGTCGACGTCGAAGCGCCAGCGCTTGTCCGAGAGCTCGACCGCCTGGCAGCGCGCGAACGCCGCGATCGACGGCGGCAGCTCGGCTGCAGCGGGCATCGTCGCGCCCTCGACAAGCACCGGAACGACGGCGACGCGCGCGGCGAGCGCGAGCTCGATCTCGAGGCGGACGAAGTCGTCGGGGTCGTCGAGCCGACGTCGTCCCTGGTCGTCGGTCATCGCGAGCCAGCGCGGGCCGACGACGGCGAGGACGACCGTCGACGATTCGACCGAGCGGCGGATCGCCGCGACGAAGTCGTCGCCGGCGCCGATCTCGTGGTCGCGAAAGACGCGGTCGTCGCCGAAATGCGCCTCGAGGTCGTCGGCGAGCCTGCCGGTCGCGCTCTGGCTGTCGCGGCGCCGATAGGAAAGGAAGATCTCGGCCATGGCTCGCGACGCGCATCGTAACGAGCGCGATCGCGGTCAGCGCTTGCGTCGCGTCGCCTCGTGCGCCGCTGTCGGCTTGCGGCCGCCGCGCCGGGCCGCGACGGCGTCGCGCAGCAGGTACTCGACCTGCGCGTTGACGCTGCGCAGCTCGGCGGCGGCGAGGCGTTCGATCTCCGCCCACAGCGTCGGGTCGACGCGGAGCAGGAACGACTTCTTGTCGGGGCTCGCCATCGGCGATCGGAGCAGCCGCGTCGCCGCGACTACGCGTACAGCGTCCCCGCGTTGATCACCGGCGTCGCGTCGTGGTCCGAGCAGAGGACGACGAGCAGGTTGCTGACCATCGCTGCGCGGCGCTCGTCGTCGAGCTGCAGCAGCTCGCGCTCGGCGAGCCCGTGGAGCGCGAGCTCGACCATGCCGACCGCGCCCTGGACGATCTTCGTCCTCGCCGCGATCACCGCCTCGGCCTGCTGGCGGCGCAGCATCGTGCCCGCGATCTCGGGCGCGTACGCCAGGTGCGTCAGCTTGGCGTCGACGACGACGAGGCCGGCCTGCTCGAAGCGCTGCTGCAGCTCGCGGCTGAGCGCTGCCGAGACCTCCTCGGTGCCCGAGCGCAGCGTCACCTCGGCGTGGCCCGCCGACGCCGGCTCGTCGAGGTTGTCGTAGGCGTAGCTGAGCGCGAGGTGGCGCAGCGCCGACTCGGACTGCGTCAGCACGTACGCCTCGAAGTTCTCGACGTCGAACGTCGCGCGTGCGGTGTCGTCGACCCGCCAGACGACGGTCGCTGCGATCTCGATCGGATTGCCGCGCAGGTCGTTCACCTTGAGCTTCTCGCTGTTGAAGTTGCGCGCGCGCACCGAGACCTTGGTCTTGCTGTAGAACGGGTTCGCCCAGCGCAGGCCGTGCGCGCGGTCGGTGCCGCGGTAGCTGCCGAAGAGGAGCAGGATCGCCGCCTGGTTGGGCTGCAGCATGTACAGACCCGCCAGGCACCAGACGGTGACGAGCGTCGCGACGACGCACGCCGCGAGCGTCAGCCCGGCGGGCCGCGTCAGCAGCAGCGCGACGCCGACCAGCAGGCTGAGAAGACCGATCGTGATCGAGACGAAGCCGCTGCTCGTCGCTGCGCTGCGCTCTTCGGTGGGCTGTGTGGCCATGACAAGCTCCGTGGTACGACGAATTCACCCGGCCGCCCGGGCGATGTCAAAGTGATATCACTCTAATAGCGCACGGACCGGGCTGTCAAGCGCGCCGCGACGAGCGGCGGCGCAGCGGATGTGGCTAGGCGCCTTCGACGACGCTGAGGCCGAGCCGGGCCGGGTCGCCGCGGCCGAGGCGGACGACGACGGGCGGATCGCTGCCGAGATCGATCACCGTCGTCGGCTGCGCTGGGCACGCGCCGGCATCGACGATGGCGTCGATCGACTGCCCGAAGCGCTCGCGGATCAGCTCCGGATCGTTGATCGGCTCGCTCTCGCCCGGCGCGATCAGCGTCGTCGCGAGCAGCGGCTGGCCGAGCGCGTCGAGCAGCAGGCGGGTGACGCGATGCTCGGGAACGCGCAGGCCGATCGTCCGCCGCGACGGGTGCGAGACGCGGCGCGGCACTTCCCTGGTCGCTTCGAGGATGAACGTGAACGGCCCCGGCGTCGCCAGCTTGAGCAGCCGGTACTGGCGGTTGTCGACGCGGGCGTAGCTCGCGAGCTCGGAGAGATCGCGGCAGAGCAGCGTCAGGTGGTGGCGCGCGTCGACGCCGCGCAGCCGGCGCAGCCGCTCGGCGGCGGCCTTGTCGTCGAGGTGGCACGCGAGCGCGTAGCTCGAGTCGGTCGGGATCGCGGCGACGCCGCCGCGCTCGACGATCTGCGCTGCCTGCTTGACGAGGCGCGGCTGCGGGTCGAGCGGGTGGACCTCGAAGTAGAGCGCCATGCGCCGATTGTCGGCGCCGCTCGCGAAACGCGCGTCAGGGCGCGCGCTGCACGCGTTCGTGCAGCGCTTCCCAGACCGGTGTCGATCCCGCCGGCAGCGGCGGCAGCCCGCCGAGGTCGATCCGGCTCTCGTCGGGGCTGTGGAAGTCGCTGCCGCGCGACGCGAGCAGATCGAACTCGCGCGCCGTCGCTGCGTAGCGCTCGGCTTCGGCGGCGGTGTGGCTGCCGGTCGTGACCTCGACGCCGCGGCCGCCGTGGCCCTTGAACTCGGTGAAGAGCGCGTACTCCTCGGTCGGCGAGAACCTGTAGCGCGCCGGATGCGCGATGACGGCGACGCCGCCCGCAGCGACGATCCAGCCGACGGCGTCGCCGAGCGCCGCCCAGCGGTGCGGAACGAACCCGGGCTTGCCTTCGACGAGAAAGCGGCGGAACACCTCCTGCGTATCCGCGCAGACGCCGGTCTCGACGAGATGGCGCGCGAAATGCGTGCGCGAGATCAGCTCGTGGTTGCCGGCGTGGCGAAGCGCGCCTTCGTACGTGCCCGCGATGCCGACCTTGGCCAGCTCGTCGGCCATCTCCCTCGCGCGGGCGCCGCGGCCGCCGCGCGTCGCGGCGACGCCCTGGCGCAGCGCGATGTCGTCGCTGTCGACGCCGAGGCCGACGATGTGCACCGTCGTGCCGATGAAGGTCACCGAGATCTCGACGCCGGTGAGATACGCGAGCCCGAGCGCACGCGCGGCGTCGCGCGCGCGCTGCTGACCGCCGAGCTCGTCGTGGTCGGTCAGCGCCCAGAGCTCGACGCCGTTCGCCTTCGCGCGCGCGGCGAGCGCCTCGGGCTCGAGCGTGCCGTCGGAGACGGTCGAGTGGCAGTGCAGGTCGGCGTTCATCGCTGCGCCGATTTTCGCGCAACGCGCGGTCGCCTACTCGGCGGCGACGACGATCATCTGCACACGCTCGACGCCTTCGTAGACGTCGACGCCGAGCCGCCACGCGATGCGGACGCGGTCGCCGACCGGCTCGCTGCGGCCGAACCAGATCGCCTCGCGCATGACGCCGCCGACGCGCAGCGCGAGCCGCAGGTGCTTGTCGCCGACGAGCTTCTGCGAGACGACGTCGACGGTGTCGCAGAAGAGCGGCGCGTCGAACGCCGCGCCCCAGACCTGGCCGTCGAGCAGGCGCACCGTCTGCGGATCGAAGTGGGCGGCGTCGAGCGGTCCGTCGTGGACGATCGCGCGCTCGTCCGCGCCCGTGCCGAGCGTCTCGGCGGCGACCTGCTGCAGCGCGCTCCTGAACGCATCGAGTCGCTCGCGCTCGATCGTGCAGCCCGCCGCCATCGCGTGCCCGCCGAAGCGCAGCAGGAGCCCTGGCTCGCGCTTGCTGACGAGGTCGAGCGCGTCGCGCAGATGAAAGCCTTCGATCGACCGCCCCGAACCCTTCAGCGTGCCGTCGCGGCCGACCGCGAACACGAACGTCGGCCGGTGCAGCCGGTCCTTGAGGCGCGACGCGACGATGCCGACGACGCCTTCGTGGAACGAAGGATCGAACACCGCGAGCGCCGCTTCGACGGTGCCGGTGAGCGCGAACGCGCGCTCGACCTCGGCCTCGGCGTCCTCGCGCATGCCGGCTTCGAGCGTGCGCCGCTCGCGGTTGATCGCGTCGAGCAGCGCCGCGAGCTCGGCGGCGCGGCCGGCGTCGTCGGTCAGCAGGCACTCGATGCCGAGCGTCATGTCGGCGAGCCGCCCGGCGGCGTTGAGGCGCGGCGCGATCGTGAAGCCGAAGTCGCCGGCGCTCGCCTGCCGCGGGTCGCGCCCGGCGACCGCGAACAGCGCCGCCACTCCCGGCTGCGTCCGGCCGGCGCGGATCCGCTTCAGGCCCTGCGCGACGAGGCAGCGGTTGTTGCGGTCGAGGCGGACGACGTCGGCGACGGTGCCGAGCGCGACGAGGTCGAGCAGCGCATCGAGCCGCGGTTGACTTGCCGAGTCGAACTCGCCGCGCTCGCGCAGCTCGGCGCGCAGCGCAAGCAGCACGTAGAACGCGACGCCGACGCCGGCGAGATGCTTGCTCGCGAAGCCGCAGCCCGGCTGGTTCGGATTGACGACGACGTCGGCCTCCGGGACGACGACGCCGCCGTCGTCGCCGCGCGCCGGCAGGTGGTGGTCGGTGACGACGACCGCGAGCCCCGCGGCCTGCGCGTGCGCGACGCCGTCGACGCTCGCGATGCCGTTGTCGACCGTGACGAGGACCTCGGCGCCTTGCGCGATCGCGAGCTCGACGATCTGCGGCGTCAGCCCGTAGCCGTGGATGCGGCGGTCGGGAACGACGTAGCCGAGCGTTGCCCGATCGGCGCCGAGCATCGCGAGGCCGCGCAGCATCACCGCGCACGCAGTCGCGCCGTCGCAGTCGTAGTCGGCGACGACGACGATGCGGCTGTGCGCGCCGATCGCGTCGGCGAGGAGCGTCGCGGCGTCGGCGGCGCCGAGCAGCGTCGCCGGCGGCAGCAACCGCGCGAGCGCGTCGTCGAGCTCGTCGGCGGCGCGCACGCCGCGCGCCGCGAACAGGCGCGCGAGCAGCGGATGCAGTCCCGCCTGCTCGAGCGCCCACGCGGTGCGCGGCGGAACGTCGCGGGCGACGAGGCGGATCGGCGTCATCCGTGCAGCCTCAGAGGGACGCCAGCACGTCGCGCGTGCCCAGGCGCGTGCCGCGCAGCCGCTGCCAGAGCGATCGCGGGCGGAGCGCGAAGCGCGCTGCCGAGCGCTCGCCGCACAGCGTCAGCGTCACCGCGCTTCCGGAGCGCGCGGCGGCGAGCAGGCGCGCGATCGCGCCGGCGTCGAGCGCGCGCCACGCCGCCGCCCACGCCGCCCGGTCGCCGGCGAGGAGCGGAGCGCGCAACGTCGCCACGACCTCGGGTGCGTCGACATCGTTCGCCGCCTGGCGGCGGCCGCAGCCGCTCAGCCAGAACGAGTTGACGACGAGCGCGCCGCGCTCCTCGCGGCGCTCGTTGACGTCGTGGGCGTGGAAGACGAGCTGCGCTTCGCTCTGCAGCCGGCGGACGAGCGCGGCGGTCGCGCTCGGCGCGGCGCCGCGCGGCCTCAGCCACGGCTCGACGCTCCGCCCGACGACGCGGTCGAGCGACGCCGTCGCGAGCTGCTCGAGATCGTCGCGTGCCGCGTACCAGCGGTCGGTGCCGCCCCACGCGACTTCGAACCCTTCGCTCGCGAACAGCTCGCCGGCGCTGGCGAAGAGCGCGCGCGACTCGCGCTCGTCGAGCGCGAGGAGGCCAGGGTCGAGCAGCGTCGCGCCTTCCGTTCCGAGCAGCCAGTGGCTCGGCGTCAGCAGCGCCCACGCCTGCGTGCCGGTCGCGATGCCGTCGGCGGCGGCGGCGTGCGCCGCGAACGGCAGCAGGCCGTCGCCGCCGTGCCAGCCGCGCGCGGCGGCGAGCGCGCGCTCGTGCGGCGGCGACAGGCTCGTCGCTTCGCCTTCGTCGCGCGCTTCGGCGGTGAGCAGCGCGAGCAGCCGCTCGAGGTTCGGCAACGCGAGCGTGCCGAGCAGCTGCCGGCAGTCCTCCGAGTCGTCGGCGGCGAACGGGACGAGCAGGTGCATGGCGACGATTATCCGAGTCGCCTTGCAGGGGTCCGTGCGAAGTCGGTCGGGTAGCATCGCCCCCGCGATGAACTGGCCCTACGAACTGCAGATCGGCTGGCGCTACACGCGAGCCGGCCGCGCCGGGCGCAGGAACCGCTTCATCTCGTTCATCTCGGGCGTCTCGATGCTCGGCATCGCGCTCGGCGTCGCCGCGCTGATCATCGTCCTCTCGGTGATGAACGGCTTCCAGAAGGAAGTGCGCGCGCGGATGCTCGCGGTGATCCCGCACGTCGAGGTGACCGAGCCCGGCGGCGGCGCGCTGCCCGACTGGCGCAAGACCGCGGAAGAAGCGCGCCGCAACCCCGAGGTCGTCGGCGCTGCGCCGTTCGTCTCGTCGCAGGCGCTGATCGCGCGCGGCGACGAGACGCGCGGCGTCGTCGTCCGCGGCATCGAGCCCGAGGCCGAGGCGACCGTGACGCCGCTCGCCGCGCGGCTGAAGTCGACGACGCTCGCGCGGCTCGTTCCCGGCGAGTGGAACGTCGTCCTCGGCGGCGAGCTCGCGCGCTCGCTCGGCGTGAGGAGCGGCGACAAGGTCACGATCGTGCTGCCCGGCGGCCAGGTGACTCCCGCCGGCATCGTGCCGCGCCTGCGCACGCTCACGGTCGCCGGCACGTTCGACGTCGGCCACTACGAGTACGACAGCACGTTCGCGCTCGTCGCGCTCGACGACGCCGCCAAGCTCTTCCGCACCGAAGGGCCGACCGGAGTGCAGCTGCGCCTGCGCGACCTCAACGACGCGCCGCTCGTCGCCGCCCAGCTCGCCGAGCAGCTCGGGCCGGGCGTCGACGTCCGCGACTGGACGAGCACCAACCGCAACTGGTTCTCGGCGGTGCAGATCGAAAAGCGCCTGATGTTCATCATCCTGACGCTGATCGTCGCCGTCGCCGCGTTCAACCTCGTCTCGACGCTCGTCATGACGGTGACCGACAAGCGCGCCGACATCGCGATCCTGCGCACGCTCGGCGCGACGCCGCGCTCGATCATGGCGATCTTCGTCGTCCAGGGCGCGGCGGCCGGGATCATCGGCACGCTCGCCGGCGTCGTCCTCGGCCTCCTGGTCGCGTTCAACATCGGCGTCATCGTGCCGTTCATCGAGCGGCTGCTCCACGTCACCTTCCTGCCGAGCAGCGTCTACCTGATCAGCCGGATGCCGAGCGACCCGCAGCAGGGCGACATCGTCCCGATCGCGGTGATCTCGCTCGTCCTCGCGTTCGTCGCGACGATCTACCCGAGCTGGCGGGCGAGCCGGCTGCAGCCCGCCGAAGCGCTGCGCTATGAGTGAGGCCGGCGGCGACGTCATCGTCGCGCGCGCGCTGCACAAGCGTTTCGTCGAAGGCAGCGGCGGCTCGCGGATCGACGTCCACGTCCTGCATGGCGTCGACCTGACGCTTCGCCGCGGCGAGACGCTCGCGATCGTCGGCGCGTCGGGGTCGGGCAAGAGCACGCTGCTGCACCTGCTCGGCGGCCTCGAGGCGCCGACGTCGGGCAGCGTCGTCCTCTGCGGCCGCGACTTCGCGTCGTTCGGCGCTGCCGAGCAGGGCGAGTGGCGCAACCGCCACCTCGGCTTCGTCTACCAGTTCCACCACCTGCTG
>DASSRF010000315.1:0-12303 GCA_035701945.1 Caldimonas sp.
GCCGCGCTCTACCTCGACCGCGTTGCCCGCGTCGCGGCAGCGCCGCAGGACGCGGCGGGCCAGCTCGTCGCCGAGACCGCGCGCCACCTCGCGCTCTGGATGGCCTACGAGGACACCGTGCGCGTCGCGCAGCTGAAGACGCGCGGCGAGCGCTTCGCGCGCGTCAGGAGCGAGGTGCGCGCCGGCGCCGACCAGGTCGTCGCGATCGACGAGTACCTGCATCCGCGCGTGCAGGAGATCGCCGAGACGCTGCCGGCTTCGATCGGCCGGCGCGTCGAGCGCGAAGGCTGGCTGCGCAGCGCGGTCGAGCGCATGACGAGGAAGGGCCGCGTCGTCACGACGAGCTCGCTCGGCGGCTTCGTGCTGCTGCGCACGGTCGCCGCGATGCGCCGCTGGCGGCGGTCGACGACGCGCTACGCCGCCGAGAATGCGGCGATCGAGGCGTGGCTGCAGCGCATCGCCGAGACCGCGGCGACGCACCCCGAGCTCGCCGTCGAGGTCGCGCGCTGCCAGCGCCTCGTCAAGGGCTACAGCGAGACGCACGCGCGCGGCGTCCGCAACTTCGAAGCCGTGATGGCGGCGGTGCAGAAGGGCGGCGCGACGCTCGCGCCGGCGACGCTGCGCGAGCTGCGCGAAGCGGCGCTCGCCGACGAGCACGGCCACGCGCTCCGCTCGACGCTGGCGCGCCACGCGCTCGCCTGAGGACGATCCGCCGATGAGCGCTTCGCCGAGCAACTCCCGCTGGACGGCCGACGCGGTGCGCGCGCTCGTCGAGCCCGACCGCGTCCACCGCGATCTCTACATCGACCCCGATCTGTTCGCGCTCGAGCAGGAGCACTTCTTCGCCAACACGTGGAACTACGTCGGCCACGACTCGCAGGTCCCGAACCCGGGCGACTACCTGCGCGCCGAGATCGCCGGCCAGCCGCTGATCGTCGTCCGCCACGGCGACGGCTCGGTGCGCGTGCTGATGAACCGCTGCGCGCACAAGGGCTCGCGGCTCGTCAGCGCGCCCTCGGGCAACACCGGCAAGCACTTCCGCTGCCCGTACCACGCGTGGACGTTCCGCACCGACGGCTCGCTTCTCAACATCCCGGTCAAGGAAGGCTACGAGGGGACCGGGCTCGCGCAGTGCGAGTCGGCCAGGGGTCTGGCGACGGTGAAGAACGTCCGCGTCTACCGCGGCTTCGTCTTCGTCAAGCTCAACGACGTCGGCCCCGGCTTCGAGGAGTATTTCGGCGAGTCGCTGACGTCGATCGACAACATGGCCGACCGCTCGCCCGAAGGCCGGCTCGAGATCGCCGGCGGGTGTCTCCGCTTCCTGCACCAGTGCAACTGGAAGATGTTCGTCGAGAACCTCAACGACACGATGCACCCGATGGTCGTGCACGAGTCGTCGGCGGGGACGGCGAAGAAGATGTGGCTCGGCAAGCCCGCCGACGAGCCCAAGCCGATGGCGATCGAGCAGTTCACGCCGTTCGTCTCCGACTACCGGTTCTTCCAGGACATGGGCGTTCGCGTCTTCGCCAACGGCCACAGCTTCTCGGGTGTGCACTTCTCGATCCACAGCAAGTACTCGGCGATTCCCCAGTACGAGCAGGCGATGCTGAAGGCGTACGGGCCGGAGCGGACGGCGCAGATCCTCTCGCTCGCGCGCCACAACACCGTCTACTACCCGAACCTGACGATCAAGGGCGCGATCCAGGCGATCCGCGTCGCGCGTCCGGTCGCGGTCGACCGCACGATCGTCGAGAGCTGGACGTTTCGCCTGGTCGGCGCGCCGCCCGAGCTGCTGCAGCGCACGGCGACGTACAGCCGGCTCATCAACTCGCCGTTCTCGGTGGTCGGCCACGACGACCTGCACGCGTACCGCGGCATCCAGGCGGGGCTGCACGCCGGCGGCAACCCGTGGATCAGCCTGCATCGCAACCACGTCGCTGCCGAGGACGGCGCAGCCGACGTCACCGCGATCGGCACGAGCGAGATCTCGATGCGCAACCAGTACCGCGCCTGGGCGCGGTACATGACGCTGACGATGTGATGTGATGGCAGGCGCGACGCGAGAGCCCCACCCGCACGAGCTGATCGACTTCGTCGTCCACGAAGCGCGTCTGCTCGACGAGAAGCGTTACGAGGAGTGGAACGCGCTCTTCCTCGACGACGCGATCTACTGGGTGCCGCTCGTGCCCAACCAGCCCGAGGGCCTCGACCACACGTCGCATCTGCACGAGGACAAGCTGCTGCGCGACCTGCGCATCGAGCGCTTGAAGAGCCCGCGCGCGTTCTCGCAGCAGCCGCCGACCCGAAGCCTGCACCTGCTGCAGACGCCCACCGTCGAGCCGCGCGACCCCGAGCGCCCGCACGAGCACCGCGTCCGCACCGTCTTCCAGTACGTCGAGTCGCAGGGCGACGAGATGCACACGTTCTTCGGCGTCGCCTGGCATCGCATCGCCATCGACGCGAACGGCGCGCTTCGCCTGGCGCAGAAACGCGTCGACCTCATCAACAGCGACGCCGCGCTTCCGGCCGTCCAGCTTTTCGTCTGAGGCCCATCCTGAGCACCGATCCCACCGTTCACGCAGCGTTCCAGCGCGTCGCCGCGCGCCGCGGCGACGCCGACCTCCTCGTCGTCGAGACGATCACCGCGGGCTCCTACGCGATCGAGCGCGGCGCGCGCAGCTGGCGCGAAGTCGAGGGCGAGGTCGAGCGGCTGCGGGCCTTGTACGCGCAGGCCGGCTACGGCCCGGGGCACCGCGTCGGCGTGCTGCTCGAGAACCGGCCGGCGTTCTTCACCCACTGGCTCGCGCTCAACGCGCTCGGCGTCAGCATCGTGCCGATCCACTCCGACCTGCGCGCTGCCGAGCTCACCTACCTCGTCGGCCACAGCGAGATGGCGCTCGCGGTCGTCCTGCCGAACCGCGAAGGCATGCTGCGCGCCGCCGCCGCCGAGGCCAACGTCCATCTCGAGACGATCCGCCCCGAGGTCGCCGGCCGCATTCCCGCGGCGCGCACGGCGCCGCCGCACGCCGGACAGCCGCTCGGCAGGAACAGCGAGTGCGCGCTCCTCTACACGTCGGGAACGACCGGACGGCCGAAGGGCTGCCGGCTCTCGAACGGCTACTTCCTGCGCGCCGGCGAGTGGTACCTCGGCCTCGGCGGGCTCGCCGAGGTCCGCCACGACGAGGAGCGGATCATCACGCCGCTGCCGCTCAGCCACATGAACGCGCTCGCGTTCTCGTCGATGGCGGCGATCCTCTCCGGCGGCGCGATCATCCAGCTCGACCGCTTCCACCCGACGACCTGGTGGCAGAGCGTTCGCGAGAGCGGCGCGACGATCGCGCATTACCTCGGCGTGATGCCGGCGATGCTGCTCGAGCTGCCGGCCAGCGACCTCGACAGGCAGCACCGCGTCCGCTTCGGCTTCGGCGCCGGAGTCGACGCGCGCCACCACGCGGCGTTCGAGCAGCGCTTCGGCTTTCCGCTCCTCGAGGCGTGGGCGATGACCGAGACCGGAGCGGCGGCGTGCATCATGGCCAACAGGGAGCCGCGCCTCGTCGGCTCGAACTGCTTCGGCCGGCCGGAGCCGTTCGTCGACACGCGCGTCATCGACGAGCGCGGCGCCGAGGTCGGCGTCGACGCTCCCGGCGAGCTGCTCGTCCGCGCCGCCGGCCCGGACCCGCGCAAGGACTTCTTCCTCGGCTACCTCAAGGACGACGCCGCCACCGAAGAGGCGTGGCAGGGCGGCTGGTTCCACACCGGCGACGTCGTCATGCGCGGGCCGCGCGGCGACTTCCACTTCGTCGACCGCAAGAAGAACGTGATCCGCAGGAGCGGCGAGAACATCTCGGCGGTCGAGGTCGAGAGCGTCCTCAACGAGCATCCGGCGGTCGCCTCGGCCGCGGTCGCCGCGACTCCCGATCCGGTGCGCGGCGACGAGGTGCTCGCGTGCATCGTCCTGCGCAAGGTGCCGGGGCTGCCGCCGCAGGACCGGATCGCGATCTCGATCGTCAAGCACGCGCTCGTCCGGCTCGCGTACTACAAGGCGCCGGGCTACATCGCGTTCGTCGATGCGCTGCCGCTCACCGCGTCGCAGAAGATCCAGCGCGGCGAGCTGCGCGAGCTCGCGCGATCGATGCCGGGCAAGCCCGACTGCTGGGATCTGCGCGAGCTGAAGCGCCGCAGGAAGAAGCGCGAGCCGTGACGGCGGCGGCGCGCGCACGCTCGTCGTACGAAGGCGTCGCCGTCGCCTGCCCGGTGACGGTGCCGTACCGGCGCTATTCGACGCACGGCGCGCACTGGTGGATCGGCCGCGCGATGGACCTCCTCGTCGAGCGCTCGGCGATCGCCAAGGATCGGATCGACGGCCTCACCGTCAGCAGCTTCTCGCTCGTTCCCGACACCGCGGTCGGCGTGACGCAGCATCTCGGTCTCTCGCCGCGCTGGCTCGACCACATCCCGACCGGCGGCGCTTCGGGGGTGATGGCGCTGCGCCGCGCGGCGCGCGCGGTGCAGGCGGGCGACGCCGACGTCGTCGCCTGCGTCGCCGCCGACGCCAACCACGTCGAGTCGTTCCGCCAGATGCTCGGCGGCTTCTCGCACTTCGCGCGCGACGCGAGCTATCCGTACGGCTCGGGCGGCCCCAACTCGATCTTC
Source organism: Caldimonas sp. (assembly GCA_035701945.1). GTDB lineage: Bacteria > Pseudomonadota > Gammaproteobacteria > Burkholderiales > Burkholderiaceae_C > Schlegelella_A. The sequence goes on from DASSRF010000315.1 coordinate 4,654, forward strand.
GCGTTCATCACCGCGGCGTACATGCGCACGTACGGTGCCGAGCGCGAGGACTTCGGCCGGATCTGCGTCGCGCAGCGCGCCAACGCGCTGAAGAACGCCAATGCGCTCTTCAAGGTGCCGTTGACGATGGAGCAGTACCTCGACGCGCGGCCGATCGCCGAGCCGATCCACCTCTTCGACTGCGTCATGCCTTGCGCCGGAGCCGAGGCGTTCCTCGTCATGCGCGAGGAGCGGGCGCGCGAGCTCGGGTTGCCGCACGCGCTCGTGCGCGGCGCGATCGAGCGCCACAACGCGTACGCCGACGACCCGGTGCTGCTGCGCGGCGGCTGGCGCGTCGACCGCGACGACCTCTACGCGCAGGCGGCGATTCGGCCCGACGCGATCGACTTCGTCCAGACGTACGACGACTATCCGGTCGTCGTCATGCTGCAGTTCGAGGACCTCGGCTTCTGCGAGAAGGGCGAAGGGCCGGCGTTCGTTCGCGCGAAGTCGCTGACGCACGACGGCGACTTCCCGAACAACACCAGCGGCGGCCAGCTGTCGGCGGGCCAGGCGGGCTGCGCGGGCGGCTTCCTCGGCATGACCGAGGCGATCCGCCAGCTCACCGACGACGCCGACGTCGGCCAGCGCAAGATCGTCGACGCGAAGCTCGGCCTCGTCTCCGGCTTCGGCATGGTCACGTACGACCGGTGCCTGTGCACCGGTGCCGTGATCCTCGCGAGGGCATCGTGAACCTCCGTCGTCCTGAGCGCAGCGAAGGATCTCGTCGTCGCGAGAGGCTGGGATGCTTCGCTTCGCTCAGGATGACACCGAGGGGCTTCGCATGACGATGCCGCTCATGAAGCCGCGCCGGAAGAACCCGGTGCTCAGGACGCGGCAGATGAACCTGCCGCCGTTCGCGCGCGGCCGCACCGCGCTCGGCATGACCGCGGCGGCGGCGGAGGGGCGCTTCGCGCTGCAGGTCTGCCGGCGCTGCAGCGCGGTGCAGTACCCGCCGCGCGACGCGTGCCACGTCTGCCTCTCGCCCGAGCTCAAGTGGACGCCGCAGCAAGGCTCCGGCGAGCTGCTGAGCGAGACGGTCCTCCACCACAGCAACGACCCGTTCTACCGCGAGCGACTGCCGTGGCGGCTCGGCCTCGTGAAGCTCGACGCCGGGCCGAGCGTGATCGTGCACCTGCACGGCGACGTGCCGTCGCCGCCGCCGTTCGCCGCCGATGAAACGAAGCGAAGACCTGCCGTGCGCGTCCACGTCGGCGCGCGGCTCGACCGCGCCGGCGCCGCGGTGCTGATCGGATTTCCCGAGAAGGAGAGCGAGCACATGGCCGACGACAAGATGCTGCGCGAGATGACCAGCGACCCGAAGTTCAGGAAGATCCTCGTCACCGACGGCAAGACCGAAGTCGGCCAGGCGATCGTGCAGGCACTCGTGAAGGCGGGCGCCGAGATCGTCTGGGTCGGCCACGCCGAGCCGTGGAAGAAGCTGCCGGGCTTCGACGACGTCACGAAGCTGCCGCAGGTGACGCTCGTTCCGCTCGACCTGACCAACGGAAGGTCAGTCAGCGAGCTCGCCGGCGAGATCGGCGGCAAGGTCGACATCGTGATCAACAACGCCGAGGTGCACCGCGCCTACGGCATCGCTGCGCGCCGCGGCACCGACGTCGCCAAGGCCGAGATGGACATCAACTACTTCGGCCTGCTCCGCCTCGCGCAGGAGCTCGGCCCGGCGCTGAAGGCGCGCTCGGCCGACGGCGCGACGCACGCTGCGGCGTGGGTGAACCTGCTCTCGATCTACGCGCTCTCGAACTATCCGCCGCACGGCACGTTCTCGGCGTCGAAGGCGGCCGCGCACTCGCTCGCGCAGTGCCTGCGCGCAGAAATGCGGCCGGCGGGGATTCGCGTGATCAACGTCTTCCCGGGCCCGATCGACGACGAGTGGAACCAGAACCTGCCGCCGCCGAAGGTCGCGCCGGCGGCGCTCGCGAGCGCGATCGTGAGGGCGCTGAAGGAAGGGATCGAGGACGTCTACCCGGGCGACGTCGCGCAGGAGTGGGTCGAGCGCTGGCGCGAGAACCCGAAGGTGCTCGAGCGCGAGCTGGCCGCGGGCGGCTGATCGCGCGCCTCAGCGGCTCGCGCGCGCCGCCGGGCGCGGCACGACGTGCGCGAGCCAGCCGACGAGGACGACCGCCCACGCCGCCACGGCAGCGACCAGGAAGATCGGCGGCACGACCGCGAGGAAGTCGAGCGACAGCACGTCGGCCATCGTTCGCGTGCCGATCGCGTACATCGCGATCGGGAAGACCGCGCCCCAGTACAGCGGGTCGTAGCGAAGCGGAAAGCGCTCGACGACATAGCGCCAGACGCCGAACGCGAGCAGCAACGGCAGCCACCAGGTGGCAGCGGCCCAATAGAGCACCGTGACGCCCTTGACGAAGGGGAGGATCGACTCGACCAGGGGCGCATCGTGGGCGCCGCCCACGAGCAGCGCGCCGGCGACCGTCGAGATCGCCATCGCGCCCATGTTGATCCAGTAGGGCGGGGTCATGTCGAGCGCAGTGAGGCGGAAGAACGTGTAGCGGTAGAAGATCAGCGTCATCAGCCAGCCGTACAGCATTCCGCCGAAGAGCCAGAGGCCGAGCGCGGCGAAGTCGAGCTCGAGCTTCAGCGCCGGTTCGGCATGCGCCGCGAGCAGCGCACCGAGCACGGCGAGCGACTGCGTGGCGACGACCGCGAGCAGCCAGGTTCCGGAGATCCCGCGCTCGAGCGTCGGCTTCTCGCTCTTCACCGTCAGGCCGACGAACACGCCGTAGGTCACGAGGAACCACAGCACGAGCGCCACGATCGCGAGCGCGACCGCGATGCGGTCGACGGGTTCGACGATCAGGAACTGGGCCGCGAGCACCGACGTCCCCGCGACGGCGGCGAAGAAGCCCGGCCCGCGCAGGTGGTCGCCGAGGTCGGCGAAGAAGCGCGTGCGATGCAGCGCTGCGCGCAAGGCGTTGAGCACGCACAACGCCAGCCAGGCCGCGACGTTGAACCAGAGCAGCGCGCCAGCGAGCGCGTGCAGGCCCTGCTGCTGCGAGGCGATGGAGACCGCGCCGGTGGCCATCACCATCGCGAAATACGCGGGCGAGAGGTCTGCGAGTGCTGGAAGAAGAGGCCTCACTGCGACGCCACCATGGGCAGCATTCTCGGCCCGGCGGGCGGCCGAGGGAGCCCGGTCGGACTCCGGCACCGCAGCGCCGCCGCGTTCAGACGCCGAGATACGCGCGCTGCACGTCCGGATCGTCGACGAGCTCGCGCGCCGCGCCTTCCTTGACGACGCGCCCGGTCTCGAGCACGTAACCGCGGTCGGCGCCCGAGAGTGCGAGGCCGACGTCCTGCTCGACGAGGAGCACGGTGACGCCGGCGGCGCGGATCGACGCGAGCACGTCCATGAGCCGGTCGACGACGACCGGCGCGAGGCCGAGGCTCATCTCGTCGACCATCAGCAGCACCGGGGCCGCCATCAGCGCGCGCGCCATCGCGCACATCTGCTGCTCGCCGCCCGACATGCTGCCGGCGAGCTGGCGGCGCCGCTCGGCGAGGCGCGGGAAGAGCTCGTACATGCGCGCCAGGTCGCGCGCGATGCCCTCCTTGTCGCGACGCCGGAACGCACCCATCAGCAGGTTGTCCTCGATCGACATCCGGTCGAACAGCTGGCGGCCTTCGGGCACCTGCACGAGGCCGAGGCCGAAGACGTCGTCGGGCGTACGGCCGGCGAGGTCGGCGCCGTCGAGCGTGACGCGGCCGCTGCTCGCGATGACGCGCGAGAGCGCGCGCAGCAGCGTCGTCTTGCCGGCGCCGTTGCTGCCGACGAGCGCGACGATCTCGGCGCGCCGCACCTCGAGCGAGACGTCGCGCAGCGCGAGCATCTCGCCGTAGCCGGCGCTCAGCCCTTCGACGCGCAGCAGCGGCGCTTCGCTCATGCCCGCCGCTTCCCGAGATACGCCTCGACGACCGCATCGCTGCGCAGCACCTCGTCGGTCGGACCGTCGGCGATCTTCTCGCCGTGGTGGAGCACGAGGAGGCGGTCCGAGAGGCTCTTGATCGCGTGGATGACGTGCTCGATCACGAGCACCGCGATGCCGCGCGCGCGCACCTGCCGGATGACGTCGACGACCTCGTCGACCTCGACGTGCGTGAGTCCGGCCATGACCTCGTCGCAGAGCAGGAGCTTGGGCTGCATCGCGAGCGCCTTGGCGAGCTCGAGCCGCTTGCGGCCCGGGCCGCCGAGCTGGTCGGCGCGCTGCCCGGCCTGCGCGCCCATGCCGACCTGCTCGAGGCAGGCGCGCGCTTCCTCGCGCGCCTGCGCGAGCCCGGTGCGCGTGCCGCCGCCGCGGCCGAAGAGCGCGCCGACCGCGACGTTGTCGAGCACCGAGAGGCCGGGGAACGGCCGCATGATCTGGAACGTGCGGCCGATGCCGAGATGGGCGCGGCGAAACGCCGGCAGGTCCTCGATGCGGCGGCCTTCGAAGACGATCTCGCCCGCGGTCGGCGCGAGCGTGCCGCTCACCAGGCTCACGAGCGTCGTCTTGCCCGCGCCGTTCGGGCCGATCAGGCCGAGGATCTCGTTCGGCGCGAGCGAGAAGCTGACGTCGTCGACCGCGACCAGTCCCGCGAAGCGCCGCGTCGCGTTGCGCACGTCGAGAAGCGGCGCCGCCGACGACGGCGCAGGTGCCGCTGCGGTCGCGACGTCGCTCACAGCCGATGCGCCTTGACGTTGCGCGCGAAATAGCCCCAGCCGTGCAGCCGCACGCCGCGCACCGCATCGGCGAGCCCGCGCGGCATCAGGACGACGGCGGCGACGACGACGACGCCGAAGAAGAGGCCGGCGATGTTGGTCACCTCGCTCGACAGCAGCTCGGAGATCGCCGAGAGCGACAGCGCGCCGACGATCGGGCCGAGCACCGTTCCCGGCCCGCCGAACACCGCCATGATGATCATGCGCACGTTGAGGCTGATGTCGAACGCGCTCTCCGGGTCGAGGAAGGTGATCCAGTACGCGTGGATGCCGCCGCCGAGCGCGCTGAAGAAGGCGGCGATCGCGAACGCGAGCGCCTTGTAGAGGGTGGTGTGCACGCCCATCACGGCGGCGCCTTCCTCGTTCTCGCGGATCGCGATCAGGCCGAAGCCGAAGCGGCTGCGCGTTAGCCAGGCGACGGCGAGCGTCGCCGCCGCGAGCAGCGCGAGCGCGAGCCAGTAGAAGAGGCGGTCGTCGTTGAGCGGCGGCAGGACGAGCCCGACGTTGCGGCCGGCGAGCTCGACGTTGGAGACGATCGCCGCCATCACCTGCGCGACGGCGAGCGTCGCGATCGCGAAGTAGTGGCCGCGCAGGCGCAGCACCGCCCAGCCGAGCGTGAGCGCGAAGACGACCGCGATCGCGGCGCCGAGCGCGAGGCCGATCGCGAACGGCAGCTGCCATTGCACCATCGCGATGCCGACGCCGTACGCGCCGAGGCCGTAGAAGACCGAGTTGCCGAACGACGCGTAGCCGGCGTAGCCGCCGATCACGTTCCACGCCTGCGCGAGCACCGCGAGCAGCAGCGCGTTGATGCCGAACTGGACGAGCACGTCGGAGCCGAGCCACGGCACCGCGGCGAGCGCGGCGAAGACGACGATCGCCGCGATGCGGCGCCAGGTCGGCGGCTTGTCGGGAGCCTGCGGCGCTTCGGCGCGCTGCGCGGGTGGCGCGCTCACGCCGTGCGCCCCAGCAGGCCGCTCGGGCGCACGATCAGCACCAGCACGAGGATGCCGAAGCTCGCGACGTCGGCGTACGTCGGGCCGACGTAGAGCGTCGTCAGCGACTCGACGATGCCGAGGAAGAGCCCGCCGACGATGACGCCGAGCGGGCTGTCGAGGCCGCCGATGATCGAGATCGCGAACGACTTGGCGGTGAGCGTCGCGCCGATGTACGGGTTGACCTGCGACACCGTGCCGTAGAGCGCGCCGCTCATGCCCGCGAGCGCGACGCCGAGCCCGAACGTGACGGCGTACAGGTGCCGCGGCGCGACGCCGTAGAGCCGCGCCGCGACCAGGTTCTGCGCGGTCGCGCGGATCGCCCGGCCGAGGCGCGTGTGCAGCAGGAAGAGCCACATGCCGACGGTGAGCGCGAGCGCGACGCCGAACGCCGCCAGCCGCGCCACCGGCAGCGTGACCGGGCCGAGCGCGACGTTGCTGCCGGCGTACGGCGGGTTGATCGTGCGGAAGTCGGCCGAGAACGCGAGCTGCGCGCAGTACGTGAAGACGACCTCGAGCCCGAACGTGATCAGCAGCGTGTTGAACATCGGCGCGCGCACGACGAGGTTCAGGAGGCCCCGCTGGATCGCGTAACCGGCCGCGAACATGCCGACCGCGACGATCGGCAATCCGAGGAAAGGATCGATCCCCGCCAGCCGGTAGAGGTGCCATGCGGCGTAGCCGCCGAGCATGATGAACGCGCCGTGCGCGAGGTTGACGATGTTGAGCACGCCCCAGACGAGCGCCAGCCCGAGCGCCATCACGGCATAGAGACCGCCGAGCAGGACGCCGTTGGCGACGACCTGGGCGAGCAGGTCCACCGCGCCCCTCGCTCAGCGCGCCGACCAGGCCGGCATCGGGTACTGCGGCTGGGTGACGATTCCCTTGGCGGCGTAGACCTCGGCGAGCTTGCCGTTCTGCACCTGGATGACGACCTGCGGCAGGTCGATCTGACCGTGCGCGTTGAACGCGATCGGTCCGTAGAGGCTGTCGAACTTCACCTTCGCGAGCGCGTCGCGCACCTTCTGCGGGTCGGTGCTGCCAGCGTCCTCCATCGCCTGGACGAGCGTTTCCACGTCGGCGACTCCCGAGGCGGCGTGGTAGTCGGGGTCGTAGCCGAAGCGCGCCTTGTACTCGGCGGCGAACTTCTCGGCGTCGCCGAACCAGCGGTCCTTGAGCGACGTCGACGGCAGCCACGCCGTCATGCCGAACGCGTAGTCGGCGTCCTTGCCGAGCGCCTTGCGGAAGTCCTCGCTCGGCACGCCGACGGTGAACGAGTACATCTTCGGCGCGACGCCGAGGCTCTTGGCCTGGCGGACGAAGTTGAGGATCTCGGTCTCGTGGCCGGCGACTAGCACGGCGTCGACGTTCTTGCTCTTGACCTGCGACAGGAGCGAGTTGAAGTCGGTCGCGTTGGTGCTGTAGCGCTCGTCCATCGCCTCGTTGAGCCCGGCCTCCTTGAGCTTGGGCCGCGTGCCGTCGGCGACCGAGACGTCGAAGGCGTCGTCGGCATAGAGCAGGGCGACGCTCGCGGGCTTGGGCTTGAGCGCCTTCAGCATGTCGATCGTGCTCGCGAAGTAGTTGCTGGCCGGCGCGAGCGTGCCGAAGATGTAGTGGAAGTTGCGGCTGAAGATCTGGTCGGAAGCGCCGCCGCCCTGCACCATCGGCACCTTGTACTTCTCGGAGACCGCCGAGTCGGCGAGCGCGAAGTTGCTCGCGAACGGCCCGAGCAGCAGCGTCACCTTGTCCTGCGACACGAGCTGCGTGTACTGGCGAACGCTCAGGTTGACGTCGGACTGGTTGTCGTAGAGCTTGAGCGCGAGCTTGTGCGACTGGCCGCCGATCTTCGCGCCGCCGGCGGCGTTGATCTTGTCG
>DASSRF010000316.1:0-7361 GCA_035701945.1 Caldimonas sp.
TATCGCAGCGCCGTCGCTCCGCGGATCGAAACCGCCGGCGAGCGTTCCGCCCTGCGGATCGACGGTGATGCCGTGCGCGTGGCCGGCGAGCTCGTTCCAGTCGCCCCAGCGGTCGAGCAGGTGGCCGCGCCGGCCGAGCTCGTCGATCGTCGCGGCGCCGAACCTCGCCTCGATGTGCAGCGTGTCGCGCGGCTCGCCGAGAGCGAAGCGGCCGGAGAGCCAGCGCGGTGCCTCGAGCGCCTGCTGGATGTCGAGGCCGTGGTCGATCAGGTTCACCCACGTCTGCAGATGGATCTGCGGCTGGCCGTCGGCGCCCATGCAGCCGACGACGCCCCAGAGACGCTCGTCGCGAAACGCCATCGACGCGATCAGCGTGTGCAACGGCGTCTTGCCGGGCTCGAGCCGATTCGGATGCGCGGGGTCGAGCGAGAAGTACGCGCCGCGGTTCTGCAGCACGACGCCGGTGTCGCCGGCGACGACGGCCGAGCCGAAGACGCCGTACAGGCTGTGGATCAGCGCGACGGCATTGCCGTCGGCGTCGACGCTCGCGATGAAGACGGTGTCGCCGCTCAGGCTTCCGTACGAAGGCACGGCGTCCCACGGCAGCGCGCGTCGCGGATCGATCAGCGGCCGGCGCGCGTCGGCGTACGACTTCGAGATCAGCCGCTCGATCGGGACATCGACGAAGCGCGGATCGGCGAGGAAGCGGTCGCGGTCGTGATACGCGAGCTGCTTGGCCTGCACCATCAGGTGCACCGCGTCAGGTCCGAGCGACGGCCGCTGGTGCAGCTCGAACGGCTGCAGCAGGTTGAGCATCTCGAGGACGGTGAAGCCTTGCGTCGGCGCCGGCGTCTCGACGAGCGTGACGTTGCGGTAGCTGCCGACGAGCGGCTCGCTCCAGCGCGCGTCCTGCGCGTGCAGATCGGCGGCGGTGAAGAAGCCTCCTTGCGCTGCGGCGAAGCGCGCGAGCGTCGCGCCGACCTCGCCGCCGTAGAAGCCGGCCGGGCCATCGGCGGCGATCGCCGCGAGCGTTCTCGCGAGGCCGGGGTTGCGCAGCAGCGCGCCCGTGCGCGGCGCCTTGCCGCCGGGAAGGAAGAGCGCGGCGGAGGCGGCGTGCGCCGCGAGCTCGGACGCGCAGGCGACGACCCAGCCGGCGAGGCGCGCGGTGACGGGATAGCCGTCGCGGGCGTAGCCGATGGCACTCTCGAGGCAGCGCGCCAGCGGCACGCGGCCGTACGCAGCGTGCGCCACGCCCCAGCTCGCGACCGAGCCCGGCGTCGTCACGGTGGCGGGCAGGATGCCGCGATAGGGAATCTCGGTCAGCCCGCGCGACGCGAACGCCGCCAGATCGGCGCTCGCCGCTGCACGGCCGCCCCCGTCGAGGTGGCGGACGCGCCCGCTCGCGGCGTCGTGGATCAGCCAGAACGCGTCGCCGCCGACTCCCGTCATGTGCGGATAGAGCACGGCGAGCGCGGCGCTCGCCGCGATGGCAGCGTCGACCGCCGAGCCGCCGGCGCGCAGCACGTCGACCCCCGCCTGCGATGCCAATGCGTGCGGGCTCGTCACCATGCCGCGCGGCGCGAGGGTGACGGGACGACCTGTCGTGATCTGCAAGCGCTCCTCCGGTGCTTCGCTGCGGTCGCACCGAGCTTAAGTGCAGATGCTCGGCGCTCGCTAGCGGATCACCTCGTCGGCGCGGTACAGGATCGAGTCGGGGACAGCGATTCCGAGCGCCTTTGCCGCCTGCAGGTTGACCACCAGGTCGTAGACGGTGGGCTGCTGAACAGGGAGATTCGCCGGCTTCTCTCCCTTGAAGATGCGGTCGACGAAGACGGCCGCGCGCCGGAAGAAATCCAGATATCGCGCCCCGTAGCAGATCAAGCCTCCCGACCTGCAAAAGAGCGACTTGTTGTAAAGCGCCGGAAGGCGTTCTCTGGTCGCGAGTGCGGCGGTTCGACCCTGTTGCGCATCCAGGTTCGTGCTCGGCAGCATCAGCACCGCGCCGGGGCGAGTCGCGCCCAACCTGCGAAACGCCTCGTCGACCTCGTTCAGGTTCCGCGCCTCGACCATGACGACCTTCATTCCCAGCGCCCGAGCGGCGGACTCGACGTGGGGAATCGCCCGCGCGTGAAACGACTCGTTGGGATTCCAGAGGAACACGACGTTCGTGAGCGAAGGCATCAGTTCCTTCAGGAGCTGCAACTGCTTCGCGGTCAGGTCGAACGCGAGCGACGTCGATCCGGTGACATTTCCTCCGGGGTTCGAAAGGCTTGCGACGAGTCCGCTGCCGACCGGGTCGCCGACGATCGTCATGACGATCGGGATCGAGCTGGTCGCCTTCTTGGCCGCCGCGGTGGCAAGACCGCCTTCGGCGACGATGATGTCGACCTTGCTTCGTACCAGCTCCGCTGCGAGATCGACGAACCGCGAAGACTCGCCGAGCGAGTAGCGGCTTTCAGTGGCGACATTGGCGCCCTCGACGTACCCGAGATCCCGCAGAGCGTCGCGGAAGGCGTCCCACTGCGCGCCGGGCGTGTCGCCGAGGATTCCGATCCTTCGAACAGGTTCGGCGCTCGGCGCCGGTCGAGCGATCAGCGCGGCGACGAGTCCCAGGAGTGCCTGCCGCCTGAGCCTGCTCGGCCGATCGAGCAACGGCGCCGGTCCGGGGGACGTCATCTGTCGCCTCCACTTCGTCGGGACGATCCGATAGTGTGCCAAAGCGACGGTGGTCGCGGCGAACGCGCTCGCCGCAGCGATCGTCGCGCGCTGCATGGCGGGATCCTCGCGATCGTCCTATGCTGCCGATCCGCATCGGGCGACGCGAGGAGGAGCGAGATGACGACCCGCGGCCTTCGGTTCGAAGCCGGCATCGCCTTTCGCGACGCGTTGCCGCGCGTGCTTGGGGTGACCTTCACCCTCGCCTGGATGCTCCTGATCGTGACGAATCACCCGCCGCCGCCGTTCACGAGCCGGTTCGAGTGCGGCAGCGACCCCGGCGAGTTCCTTCGCATCGGCGAGATCCTCGAGCCGAGCTCGCTCTTCTTCATCGTCACCGCGCACTGCTCGAACGCGAAGTACGTGCCGGGCTGGATCGAGCTGCGTTACGGCGGCGCGAGGTTCGACGTCGAATTGCGCTCGGTGCCGATCGGCGGCGCGACGTACTACCAGATCCGCTCGATCGGCGGCGTCGCGATGCCGTAGCTCGCGGCTGCGTTGCGGGCCGGTCGACGACCTGCGCACGGGTCGTGCTTCGGCGGCGCCGTCGGCGAGCGTCAGCGGAGCAGCGCCAGGATGAAGTCGCGGTCGGCGGTGCCCGGCGACGCGGCCGACGCCAGCGCCGGACACGTCGCTGGCGCGCCTGCGCCTCGCGGCACAAGCGTGTAGCCGGTGCGCCGGCCGATCAGCTCGCCGCTCTTCAGGTCGAGCACGGCGAGCACGCTGCCTGCGATTCCGAGCGTGCGATCCTCGGCGGTCGACGTGTCGCTCCAGCGGATGCCGTAGCGCGCGCTATAGCCTTCGATCGCGTCGCGCTGGACGATGAAGTCGTAGACCGCGGGCCCGGGCTCCTCGCCGCTCGCGTGCAGCAGCTGCTCGATCTCGCGCGCGTCGCGCCAGCGCGCGACGCCGATTCCCGCGGAGTAGCGATAGAGCTCGAGGTCGCGCGGGTCGAGCGCCTCGACCCAGGCGAAGCCCTTGGCGTGGCGCGCCGCAGCTTCGGGGTTCGACGTCGCGCCGAAGGTGACGCGCAGCAGGCGCGCGATGCATTCCTCGAACGCGCAGCCGCGGTCGTAGGCGTCGGCCTGGCGATAGCGATCCGAGAGCCCGCTGCCTGCCAGGCGAAGCGGCGGAGCGAGCCAGGCGAGCCCTTCGGCGGCTTCGGCGGCGACCGCGACGCCGCGCCGCTCGTCGCCGGCGCCGCGGCACAGCTCGCCGAAGCGTTCGCGCACCAGCCTCGCCGCGGCCGCGCTTTGGTCATCGGCGAAGCGCACCGCGTACACCGTCGCCGCGACGGCCACGGCCGCCACCACGATCGCTCCTGCCGCGAGCCGAAGCGTCGAGCGGCGTGGCGTGTTCGAACGAACGGGCTCGCTCATTTGCCGAACCGTCCAAGGGTGTGCACGAGTATCGCTCGACCGTCGCCGCTGGCACAGCGCGCGGCGCATGCCTACACTGCCGCATGCTGAAGCAGGTCGATCGCGTTCCCGACGCCGAGAGCCGCTCGCAGGTGACGGTTCGGCACCTGCGCCAGGTCCTGCTCTGGCCGTTGCGCCTGATCCCCGCGGGCGTCAGCGAAGACGATCCGCGCCGCCGTGCGCCCTGGCAGGCGCTGCGCGCGCTGGGCGACGCGTCGCCGTGGCGCGAGCACTTCGACGAGTACGCCGGCGACGGCGGCAGCTTCCACGAGCGGCACTACAACGAGTTCGTGAGCTTCCTGCCGTACGTGCAGCGCTTCCTCTACGGCGAAGGGCGTGCGCAGCGCGGCGACGGCGACGCTTCGACGGGCTCGCCGATGCGCGTCTTTCGACGCCGCGACCTCGCCGCGGTCCGCGTCGTGCCGCGCGCCGGCGACGCGCCGGTGACGCTGCAGGTCCAGCACGTCGACCTCTATTTCTTCTACGGCGTCGACCTCGTGCTCCTCAACGTCGAGGTCGCCGTCGACGACCTGCCGCTGCCGCTCGCGCAGGAGCTGATGTACCGCTTCGGCCGCGCCTACCCGCCAGGCTGGGACGCGCAGGGCCGCGCGGTGCACTGCATGGCCTCGGTCGAATGGCTCGACGGCGAAGGCCGCGTCGTCGCGCAGAGCGACGTTCACGAGCGCGACGCGTTCCTGTCGCACCTCGCCGAGCACCGCGCGCCGCGCATCTCGGAGCATTGGGAGCACGTGCTCGCGCCGCTCGTGCATCACCACTCGGGCAAGGACGGTGCGTTGCGCTTCCGCCAGATCGAGTACTACCGGATGCCGATGATGGCGTACCTCGCCGTCGACGAGCCGCGGCTCCTGACGCGCAGCGACTTCATCCGGCTCGGCCTCGTCACCGGCGGCGGCGAGGCGCTGCCGGGCAGCGACGTGACGCTGCCGTACGCCGAGACGCACGTCGCCGACTTCGAGTCGCAGTTCTGCTACGACCGCTTCTGGGCCGAGTCGGGCGCGGCGCCGAACACGCGCTATCTCTGCTCGGGGCTCGCGCTGATCGCGGTCGGGGATGCGCGGAGCGACTTCTATCGCTGCGGCGAGCGCGGCGTGCTCGCGCAGTTCCGCCACCAGCACTTCCTGCTCTTTTTGATCGCGCACTTCCAGAAGGCGACGCTCCTGATGGTCTCCGACCAGCTCGCCGAGGCGCTCAACGCGCTCGACATCACCAACCCGGAGAGCGTCAAGCGCTTCAAGCGGCAGATCCGCCTCGCCTACGTGAGCTTTCTCGGCTTCACGCACCGCTACTGGTTCCACGAGGTCAGCGAGCAGGCGCAGGTGAAGGCGCTCTTCCAGCTGTGCACGCGGCACCTCGGGATCGACACGCTCTACGCCGAGGTCAAGGAGCGCATCCACGACATGAACGCGTACCTCGACGCCGACGCGCTCAGGCGGCAGGCGAACACCGTCGTCCGCCTGACGGTGGTGACGGTGTTCGGGCTGATCGGCACGATCACGACCGGCTTTCTCGGCATGAACCTGATCGCCGACGCCGACGCGCCGCTGGCGTCGCGCACGGCGTTCTTCCTCGTCGTCCTCGCGCTCACGGTGGCGCTGACGGTCTACACGGTCGTCAAGTCGAAGCGGCTGTCGGACTTTCTCGACGCGGTGTCGGACGAGCGGTTGCCGGCGCGCGCGAAGCTGGGTGCGTTCCTGCAGGTCTGGCGCGGGCGCTGACGGGGCGTTTCGTCGCGTCAGCGCGGAGCCAGTTGCGCCAACTGCACACGTTCGTCGGGCCGCAGTTGCGGCTCGGGCAGTGCCTCGGCCAATTGGGCGACGACGTTGCGCATTCGCAGCGCCAGCCGCACGAGGCTCCCGGTGGACCATGTTCGCGGCTCGAGCGCCTCGTTCATCGCCGCGCGCAGCCAAGCATCGGCGAGCGCAGGCGCGACGCCGCTCATGTTCTCGACCACGGCGACGGCCGCGGCGCCCCCGCCCGCCGGGCGCGTCAGCGTCACGAGTATTGGCCCGGTGCCGGCGATCTGCAACGACAATCTCGCGGCCACCGCTTGCGCCCGCGCGTAGTCATAGGCCTCTAGCAGCTTCTCTGCCGCGGCGAGCGACGCCTCGTCGCTGGCAGCACGCACCGGCCGCAGCGCAGGGTCGTAGCGCACCGGCAGTTGAACGAGGCTGATCTCGCTCGGCTTCACCTTGTTCTGCAGGAACTCCTCGACAGTCGAGTACTGGCGCAACCAGGCAGCGAGCACGCTCAGGTGGCGGGCGCGTTCGCTGTCGCGCGGCGGCGCGAGCAGCAGCAGGTAGCCGTAGGCGCCGAAGCCGGCCGGTTCGTCTTTGCCGGCAATCAGATAGCCGCGCGCAGCGAGCAATCGGGTTGCGAGCATCGCAGCGACCGCAACCCCGACTACTGCTGCCGCCACCTCGGGACGCGGGGGGCTGCTCGCCGGCGCGCTTGGTGACGGGCCGCTTGCCGGCACGCCACGCTGCGCGCCCGATGCAATGCCGAGGTGCGATGACAGAGACGCCGCGATGCAGGCGGCGAGCGCGCGCAACGCGAGGGACTTCGCGCGCCTCATGCGTGTATGCGGACGTGCTGCCACAACGAACGGGCACCGAAGGTTGCGCACAATGCGATGGCGAGAACGATCACGAACTCGACCGGACCGAGGCCCAGGGAGGCCATCGACGACGCGATCGCCGCGATGGCGGTCAGCACGAGAGCGGCGGCCGTGGGCGCGAGCCATCCACCACCCTGGGCGACTGGCGCCGCGGCATGAAGACCGGCGAGGCGCTCGATAGCAGCCAGGAGCCGCGCTCGATCGGCGGCGCGATGGCGTGCGCTGTCGTTCCACGTGTAGGCTTGCTGCGCCGCAAGGGGGCGCAGCGGAGTCGGCAAGTCGTCGGCCGCGGGCAACGCCGCTCCATCGACCAGGAGCGGCAACACGGTGACGCCGCGCGTCTGGAGGGCAAGCGCGACCTCTTGGCGATGCACGTCCTGGGCATCATCGAGGCGGCGTCCGCCCCGGACGTCGCACGCGTCCAGCCATCCGCGGCCTATCACGACCACGAACACCCGACAGCTCGTGATTCCGACCTCGAGTTGCGGTGCCCACGCGCCGGCAACGAGCGCGTCCCTGTCGAGGAACACCGTCTCTTCGCCGAAGGCCGCCTCGAGCGCATCGCGCACGGCGATCGCGTACGCCTTGGCGTC
>DASSRF010000317.1:0-11282 GCA_035701945.1 Caldimonas sp.
CGTGCTTGGCGTCGATGGGATTGATCCCCTGCCGAACGAGCTCGCGCGCGTCCTTAGCCTTCTGGCGGGCCAGTGCGAGTGGCACTTCGGGAAAGCTGCCCAGACCCATTTCGGGACGTACACCGGCGAGCGAAAACCGGAGCACCCAGCTGCGCGCTTGACCCGCGATGTGAAGGCCCAGTCCCGGCACTCCGCCGACGAGATGAAGTCCGTCGCCACGCATCCTCGACACCACGAGGGCCGATAGCTCCTTCGCCTGTCTCGGCATCTATCCCCCCAAACCTCCCTCCAACGAGAGACGGATTGGAGTGTATGGCTTCGGACGGCGCTGGACAAGAATGCCTGTGTGTCCGCCGGGCGTAGAGAGGGATTTCTGGGACGATGACGGACGTCAATGGACATCCTTGGACAAGCATCCTGGCGGAGACGGTGAGATTCGAACTCACGGAGGGGTCTCCCCCTCGGCAGTTTTCAAGACTGCTGCCTTCGACCACTCGGCCACGTCTCCGGACCAGCGATCTTCGCACGAGCGTGCCGTGCCGCGCCCCCGCGCGGGCACGAGCCGTGCTGCGCGGAGCGAAGACGGCACACCCGACCATGGCACCTCCTTCGGCAGCGGCGGCGGCGGACCCGCAGGCGTTGCGCGACGCCGCCGGCGTTCCGCCCGAGGTCTCTCCCTCGATCGCGGCTGCGCGCGCGGCGCGCGCGCGCTGGCGGCGCATGCTCGGCTTTTTCGGGCCGGGCTATCTCGTCGCGGTCGGCTACATGGACCCCGGCAACTGGGCGACGTCGCTCGCCGGCGGCTCGCGCTTCGGCTACTCGCTGCTCGTCGTGATCCTGGTCTCGAACGCGATGGCGATGCTGTTCCAGGCAGCGGCGGTGCGGCTCGGCATCGCCGGCGGCGTCGACCTCGCGCAGGCGTGCCGGCGTCACTTCGCGCCCGGCGCCAACCTCGCCCTGTGGCTTCTTTGCGAGATCGCGATCGTCGCCTGCAACGTCGCCGAGGTGATCGGCATGGCGATCGGGCTGAACCTGCTGTTCGGCTTGCCGCTCACGGCAGGCGTCGTCGTCACGTTGCTCGACGTGATGCTCATCCTCACGCTGCAGAGGCGCGGCTTTCGCTGGCTCGAGGCGGTGATCGTCGCGCTCGTCGCGACGATCGGCGTCTGCTTCGCGTTCCAGATCGCGTGGCTCGACCCGTCGTGGGCAGCGGTGCTCTCCGGCTTCGTGCCGCGGCCGCGGATCGTCGCCGATCCGGCGATGCTCTATCTCGCCGTCGGCATCGTCGGGGCGACGGTGATGCCGCACAACCTCTACCTGCATTCCGCGCTCGTGCGGACGCGCCGGCCAGCGCCCGACGACGACGGCGGCAAGCGCGAGGCGATCCGCTTCGCGACGATCGATTCGACGCTCGCGCTCGGCCTCGCGCTCGTCGTCAACTCGGCGATCCTCGTCCTCGCTGCGGGCGCGTTCCACCGCCCGGGAATCGAGCCCGTCGCCGAGCTCGCCGACGCGTACCGGCTGCTGTCGCCGCTGCTCGGCGTCGGCGTCGCGAGCGCGCTGTTCGGCATCGCGCTCGTCTGCGCCGGCCTCAGCTCGTCGATCACCGGGACGCTCGCCGGGCAGATCGTGATGGAAGGCTTCCTCGACATCCGCATCTCGCCGGCAGTGCGGGCGCTGCTCGCGCGCGCCGTCGCGATCGTTCCCGCGGTCGCGGTCACCGCGTGGTTCGGCAGCTCGGGAGCGAACGCGCTGCTCGTCTTCAGCCAGGTCGTCCTCAGCCTGCAGCTGCCGTTCGCGATCGTCCCGCTTCTCTTGTTCACGACGCGCCGGCGCTACCTTGGCGTGCACGCGTTCGGTCGGCGCCTCGCGGTGCTGCTCTGGAGCGCGGCGGCGGTCGTCGTCGCGCTCAACGTCTGGATGCTCGTTCGCGTGTTCGCCGGCCAGGGCCTGTGAACGCCATGGGACGGCTCGCGCCGGGGCCGCCGCGCAAGGCGCAGGGCACGACGCGTCGCGCGGCGACCGAGGTCGACGGTGCCGGCGCCGAGCGAACGACCTCCCCCGGATGCGGGTCGTTCCCGGTCTTGCGCAGGCGCTGCCGCGCCGACACACTCGCGCGACGCCGCAGCGACCACAGGAGGAGACCGCGTGGAGGAGTCGAAGCCGAGCGAGGTGGACGCGAACGTCCCGGTCGGAATGACGCGACGAAGCATGCTCGCGTGGAGCGGCTGGATGCTCGGCGCAAGCGCGGGAAGCGCGGTCACGCTGCTGACGTCGTGCGGCGTCGGTGGTGGCGGCGACGGCGGCGCGGCCGGCGGCAGCGGCGCGCCCGCGCCGACGGTGACCGGCGCCGATCCGGTGGTCCTCGAGCGACCGACGACGGCATCGATCTCGATCCAGGAGCGCCGGGTCCAGTGGGTCGTCGGCAAGACTCCGGCCGAGGCCAACGCATGGGTGTACGTCGCCGATGCGTCGACCCCGAGCGACGCCATCCTCGGCAACGCCTTCGGGCCCGTCTTCGAGGTCCGCCGCGGCGAAGCGTGCACGGTGACCTGGAGCAACACGATCGGTCGTTCGACGACCGAGCCGTCGCGCCTCGCCGATCCGCCGATCAACGTCGCGCTCGATCTCGGCATCTGCGGCCGCGTCGTCACGCAGTCTCCGGTCGGCGTCGCCGTCCACCTGCACGGCGCGCGCGTGCAGGGCGGCGCCGACGGCTGGCCGCTGACGCCGCTCGGCTTCGCCGGCAATCCCTACGGCTTCGCGACGAGCGTCGACTTCTTCTATCCGAATGCCCAGCGCGGGACGCTCCTCTGGTACCACGACCACGCGATGGACCGCGTCGGCCGCCACGTGCACGCCGGTCTCGCCGGCGCGTACTGCATCCGCGATGCCGCCGACGACGCGCTGCTGGCGCTGATCGGAGGGCGGTCGCGCGAGCTCCTGCTCGCGATCAACGATCGCATCCTCAGCGCCGACCAGACCCGCCTCGACTACGACGCCGGCATGCCGCACGACGCGAGCATCGTCGTCGCCGGGTCCGACGACGCGGTCGGTCGCCCCGAGTTCCTCGGCGACCGCAACTTCGTCAACGCGCATCCGTCTCCCGATCTGACGCTCGCGCGCGCTGCCTGGCGGCTGCGCATCCTCAACGTCGCGAGCGCGCGCACGTATGCGCTGGCGCTCTGCGACCCCGACGCGATCGCCGCGCGCGCCGGGCGCGTCTGGTACACGTCGGCGATCCGCGTGATCGGCGCCGACGGCGGCCTGAACGGGCGCTCGGTCGCGCTCGCCGACACCGACGCGGTCATCGTCGCCCCGGCGCAGCGCCGCGATCTGCTCGTCGACCTGTCGTCGCTGCCGCCCTCGGTGACGCGGGTCGAGCTCGTCAACATCGTCCTGCTCGGCCACCTCGCGGTCGACGCGCTGACGCTCGAGGCGATCTACACGACGTTCGACGAATCGGTGCTGCCACCGACGAGCGCGCAGTTCGACGAGGGCGATCGCACGCTCTACGATGCGCTCGCCGATCCGGTCGCCCTCGTCGCGCGTGCGACGCTCGCGCCTGCTGCGGGGCCGGCGGCGCCGAGCGCGGCAGCGGTCGATGCGGTGCTCGCGAACGCCGCGGCGGACGACGATTTCGCCTGGGACGGCAACGCGCTCACGCGGCTGCCGGGCGTCGCGCTCGGCCCCAACCGCCTCGTTCTCCTGCTCAGCAACACGCTCGGCCTCGAATCGACCCAGTCGGTCGCTGGCATCAGCGGCTTCGGCGACGTGCAGATCTTCGAGATGGCCGACGGCGGCGCCGATTGGCACATCCCGTTCGCGGTCGACCTCGCCAGCGCGAGCGAGCCGGCCCCGGGCGCGCCTGCGGCGACGCCGCAGGGCTATCGCCTCGCGCGGCGCAGCTTCTTCGAGCACGAGGTCAACCCCGACGTCACGCTCGCGAAGAGCTACCCGGCGCTGCACGTCCCGACGATCGTCGCCCGCGGCGGCACCTACGAGCGCTGGTACGTCGCCAACCTCAACAACAGCCAGCCGCTCGATCCGGCAGCGGGTACGCCCGACATGCACCCGTTCCACATCCACCTGGTGAACTTCGTCGTCCTGCGGCGCTGGTCGCTCGACGACACCGGCCAGTTCGTCGCGACCCCGCCGTCGGAGCTCGACCTCGACCTCATCGCCCGCCAGGACACGGTGCAGATCGCGTCGGGCGAGCTGGTCGAGCTGCTGGTCCATTACCCGACCGGCTACACGGGCGACTACGCGTACCACTGCCACATCCTCGAGCACGAGGACAAGTGCATGATGTCGTCGTTCCGCCTCGACGCCTGAGCGCGTCGCGTCGTCGGCGCAAAAAAGAGAAGCCCCGCCGAGGCGGGGCTTCCTGCCGTTCGAGACGACCCGCGGCACGCCGCGGATCGACCGTCGTCACGGCATCCGGATCGCCTGCATGCTCGGTGCCCACGCGGTGTTGGGCGCCGTGCCCGGCGCGCTCAGGTCGACGCGCACCAGGAAGAGCGGGAAGTTCACGTTGAAGCCGTGGAAGCTCGGCTGCGTGTCGGCGAGCACGTACGCGAAGTTGCGCGCCGGATCCATCGTCACCGAGTTCGGATCGCCGCGCATCCCGAGCTGCGTCGGCGTGCCGTTGACGTCGCCCTTCGGCAGGATCGTGGCGGCGATCGTGAACGCGTTGGCCGCGGTCGCCGCGCCGGTGATCGGCGTCGTCGGCAGCTGCACGAGGCGCAGGTTGTGGCCGAATTCGTCCGCGACCAGGGCCTGGTGCGTCAGCACGTTGACGGCGACCTGCCCGCCGGGGCCTTCGCCGACCGGCGGCGAGGCGCCGATGCCGGGGACAAGCAGCGTCGGCGCCGGGCTCGTGCTCGGCGCTGCCGGCAGCTCGTTCATGTTGATCACCCACGCCTTGTCCTCGAACTCGGGCGTGATGATCATCATCCCGGTCAGGCTGTCGAACGCGACGCCGTCGGTCGTGCCGAGGCCGGCCGAGTAGACCCGTTGGGTCATCGGCGTCGCGAGCGAGTCGACCGTGCGCATCGTGCCGTCGGACGAGATGAAGAGCACTCCCGTCTCGGAGTTGAGCGACAGCGAGTCGGTGCCCGGAACGTTGATCACCGAAGCGGCGTTCCACGTCGGCGTCGCCGTCGAGATGTCGAGCACGCCGACGGTCGACGTGCCGGCGACGATCACGCGGTTGCGGGCGCCGTCGACGATGATGCCGCCGAACGAGCCGTTGAACGTCACGCCGGTCGCCGGGATGCTGAACTCGACGGTGTTGTCCGACGACTTGATGACGTGCACGACGACGTTCTGGCCGCTGGCGGCGAGGACGTAGACGCGGCCGTTGTCGCCGAAGAAGTTCGACGCGATCGCCGTCGACGTGCCTGGCAAGGACACCAGCGTGATGATCGGGTTCGCAGCGCCGACCGTGAGGTCGACCACCGCGATCTGGCCGTTGCCGTTCGCGTCGTGCGTGTAGATCGGGACGTAGCCGACGTTGTGGATCGGGTCGATCGCGATCAGGCCCTGGCTCGGCAGCGTCTTCACCGCGGGCGGCGCGGCCGGACCGCCGGTGACGCCCGCCTTGACGCCGTCGACGACGTTGCGGTTGCCGTCGATGTCCATCGCCTGGCCGTTCGTCGTCGCCGCGAACTCGGTCATCGCGGTGACGAGGTCGGCGGTGCCGGCGCCGAGCGGCAGGTTCGCGGTGGTGCCGTTGCACGGGAAGGTGACGTTGACGACGGCGCCAGCCTGGTCGATCGACTTGGCGTCGAAGACCTTGTCGCGGATGTCGTTCAGGAGCGCCTTGATCACCTCGTGCCGGTCGCCGCCGCAACGCGCGAGGTAGTCCTTGATGAGCTGCGAATACGCGCCGAGCAGCGCGCCGACCTTGTAGTTGTCGGGATGCGCGGCGCCGTCGTTCTTGTCGAACGAAGGCTGCAGCGTGTCGATCACCGCCCCGAGCGAGTACACCTGCTTCATCAGGTCGTTCGCGGCGTCGAGGGTCGTCGTGAAGTCGTTCGCCGTCGGCGCCGCGATCAGCGCCAGCTGGCCCTTGACGACCTCGTCGACGAAGGAGCTCATCGGCGTGATGTAGACCGTGTCGGTCGCGCCGCCGACGAGCGCGCACAGCGTCAGCGTGTTGGTCTGCGTCGCGCCGGTCGCCTCGTCGTCGTAGGTGCCGCCCGTCACGCAGATGCGTGCCGGCCCGGTGATCGAGTTGGTGAACGAGAAGCCGTTGGCGGTCGTCTGCACCGTCTCGACCGCGGCGCCGTTGTTGGTGCCGTTCGGGTTGACGTTGAACAGGCTCGCGGTGCCGCCGACGATGGGGCCGAGGTACGCGTTGCCGGTCACTCCGCCGGCGCCGCCGCCGCCACCGCCGCCGCCCGGAAGCGGAACGATCGTCGTCGAGTCGCTGCCGCCGCCGCACGAAGCGAGTGCAGAGAGCGCGATGACTCCGACCACGCGTGCGAGTTGCACGCGCATGGAAAAGCCGCCCTCGGGCGTTCCTTTGCTCATCTCCGGTCCTCCAGCGTGTTCTTGAGGGGAGGGATCGTGCGCCGATTCGGCGTGCACACCATCCCCCTGATTCGCGGGGTCGACCCTTCGATTGATGACGCCGCGCACCGCCGTCGACGCCGGTCGGGTTCGGGTCAACCCTCAGGCGTGCGGCGTCCCCGCGCAAGCGACTTCGGCGACGTCGCGCCGGCCATCGTCGATGCGCACTGCAGTGAGCCTGCCGCCCCAGACGCAGCCGGTGTCGAGGCCGAGCAGGTCGGGCCGATCGACGAAGCCGAGCGACGACCAATGGCCGAACGCGATCGGCACTCCCGCGGTCCGCCGCCCCGGTGCGTCGAACCACGCGTAGTGGCCCGGCGGCGCGGCCGCGGCCCCGTCCTTGGTCGCGACCTCGAGCGTGCCGTCGGCGGCGACGAAGCGCGTCCGCGTCAGCGTGTTGAGGGTGAAGCGCAGCCGCTCGTCGCCGGCGAGCTCTTCGCTCCAGCGGCCTGGCGTGTTGCCGAACATCGCGCCGAGGAACTCGCGCGGCTCGCGCTCGCGCAGCGCGGTCTCGAGCTCGGCGGCGCACGCGAGCGCCGTCGCGAGGTCCCACTGCGGGACGACGCCGGCGTGCAGCATCAGCCAGCCCTCGGCGTGGATCGCCATCCGGCGCTGCCGGATCCACTCGAGCCAGGCGTCGCGGTCGGGCGCGTCGAGGATGTCGTCGAGGGTGTCGCTGCGGTGGCGCGGCCGCACTCCGGCGGCGACTGCGAGCAGGTGCCAGTCGTGGTTGCCGAGGACGCAGCTCGCCGATGCGCCGAGCCCGCGCAGCCGACGCAGCGTCGCCAGCGACGCCGGCCCGCGATTGACGAGGTCGCCGAGGACGTAGAGGTGGTCGCGCGACGGCGAGAACGCGATCGCCGAGAGCAGCAGCTCGAGCGCGTCGGCGCAGCCCTGGACGTCGCCGACGAGGTACTTCACGTCGCCGCCGTCGCCCGGCGAGCGTGCGGCGCACCGGCACGGCGGGGCTCGGGGCGGGCACGGGCGGGCACGGAGGCGATTCTGCTACGCTCGTTCCCCGCCTCCGCCGCGCCCGCGCATGGACGTTGCCCTACTGCTCTTCCTGATCTTCCTCAATGCGCTGTTCGCCATGTCGGAGATGGCGCTCACCGCGAGCCGCAAGGCGCGGCTCCAGGTCATGGTCGAGGCGGGCGACACGGGCGCGCGCCACGCCATGGAGCTGCACGACGACCCGACCAAGTTCCTCTCGGTCGTCCAGATCGGGATCACCTCGATCAGCATCCTGAACGGCATCGTCGGCGACGCCGCGTTCTCGGCGCCGTTCGCGCGCTGGCTGCACGCCAATTTCTCGATCGGCGACCGCGCCGCCGAGATCACCGCGACCGCGATGGTCGTCATCACGATCACGTTCCTCACGATCATCTTCGGCGAGCTGGTGCCCAAGCGGATCGGCATCCAGTACCCCGAGGTCGTCGCCCGCTTCGTCGCCCGGCCGATGGAGTGGCTGTCGGTGATCGCGCGGCCGTTCGTCCGGCTGCTGTCGTGGTGCACCGAGGGGACGCTTCGCCTGATGGGAATCCGCGGCGGCCCCGGCCGCAGCGTCACCGAGGAGGAGATCGCCGCCAGCCTCGAGGAGGGGCTCGACGCCGGCGTCATCGAGGCGCAGGAGCACCAGATGGTGCGCAACGTCTTTCGCCTCGACGACCGCCAGGTCGGCTCGATGATGATCCCGCGCGCCGAGATCGTCTGGCTCGACGCGACCGCGACCGCAGAAGACGTCCAGCGCGTCGTCGGCGAGTCGGAGCACTCGCGCTACCCGGTCTGCCGCGGCGGCCTCGACGACGTCCTCGGTGTCGTCAGCGCGCAGCGCTTGCTGCAGCAGGCGATCCAGGGCAGGCCGATCGCCGTCAACGAGGACCTCCTGCCGCCGGTCTTCGTCCCCGAGACGCTCTCGGGGATGGAGCTGCTCGAGCAGTTCCGCGCGTCGAGCTCGCAGATCGTCTTCGTCGTCGACGAATACGGCGAGGTGCAGGGCCTGATCACCGTGCGCGACGTCCTCGAGGCGATCACCGGCGAGTTCAGCGCCGACACCGACGCCGACGCGTGGGCGGTGCAGCGCGACGACGGCAGCTGGCTGTTCGACGGCCTGATCCCGACTCCGGAGCTGAAGGACCGGCTCGACCTGAAGGAGCTGCCCGAGGAGGACCGCGGCCGTTACAACACGCTCGCCGGGATGATCATGCTGCTGCTCGGCCGCCTTCCCGAGGAGGCCGACTGGGTCGAGTGGGAAGGCTGGCGCTTCGAGGTCGTCGACCTCGACGGCAAGCGCGTCGACAAGGTCCTCGCCAGCGCGCTCGCGCGACAGTCGGTGAGCCACGAATCGGCCGGCACCTGATGCCGCCTCGCGCGTGACCGCATCGCTCTTCGCGCGCACGCTCGCGAGCGAGGCGATGCTCGACGTCTTCTCCGACCGCGCGCTCGTCGCCGCGATGCTCGCGTTCGAGGCGGCGCTCGCCGAGGCCGAAGCCGCCGAAGGCATCGTCCCGAAGGACGCCGTCGCGGCGATCGTCGCGGCGACGCGCGCCGAGGTCGACGTCGAAGCGCTCGTCGCCGCCGCACGCAGCGCCGGCAGCATCGCGATCCCGCTCGTCAAGACGCTGACCGCCGCGGTCGCCGCGCGTGACGTGAAAGCGGCGGCGTTCGTCCACTGGGGCGGCACGAGCCAGGACGTCGTCGACACGGCGATGGTCGTCGTCACCGGCCGCGCGCTCGACCTCGTCGCGCGCGACCTCGACCGCCTCGTCGACGCGCTCGTCGCGCTCGCTCGTGCGCACGCCGCGACGCCGATCCTCGCGCGCACGCTGCTGCAGCCGGCGCAGGTCGTCAGCTTCGGGTTCAAGGTCGTCGCCTGGGTCGCGCCGCTCGTCCGCGCCCGTGCGCGCATCGCGCGCGCCCGCGACGCGGCGCTGAAGCTTCAGCTCGGCGGTGCGGTCGGCACGCTCGGCGCGCTCGGCGACAAGGGCGAGGCGGTCGCGCGTCGCGTCGCCGATCGCCTCGGCATCGACGTCGCCGATCCCTGGCACGTCCAGCGCGACGACTGGGTCGCGCTCGGCTGCGAGGTCGCGATTCTCTGCGGCTCGCTCGCCAAGGTCGGCGGCGACATCGCGCTGCTCGCCCAGGGCGAGGTCGGCGAGGTCGCCGAGCCGGCCGGCGAGGGCCGCGGCGGCTCGTCGGCGATGCCGCAGAAGCGCAATCCCGTCGCCGCGCTCGCCGCGATCGCCGCGGGCGTGCGGGCGCCGCAGCAGGCGGCTGCGCTGCTCGCGGCAATGCGGCAGGCGCACGAGCGCGGCCTCGGCGACTGGCAGGCCGAGCTCGCCGAGTGGCCCGCGCTCTTTTTGTCGGCGCACGGTGCGCTCGTCGCGCTCGCCGACGCGACGAGCGGCCTCGAGGTCGACGCAGCGCGCATGCGCGCGAACGTCGAGCGCCAGCGTGGCACCGTCTTTGCCGAAGCTGCGGCGGCGTTGATCGCGCCGGCGGTCGGCAAGCAGAAGGCGGCGAGCGTCGTCGGCGCGCTCGCCGCGCGTGCGGCGGCGGGCGAAGGCGACCTCGACGCCCTCGTTCGCGCCGACCCTGCGTTCGCAGCCGTCGGCGCCGACGCGATCGCCGCCGCGTTCGACGTCGACGCGGCAGCGCGCCGAGCCGGCGACGTCGCGCTGGCGCGCCTCGAACGGTTGCTCGCTTCGACCACCTCCGGAGAACTTCGATGACCGCCCCCGACCGCAGCGACGACTTCGACCGCGGCGTCGCCAACCGGCGCGCCGTCCTCGGCGACGATTGGGTCGACCGCTCGCTCGCCGGTGCGACCGAGTTCAACGCCGACTTCCAGAGCCTGATCACGCGCTACGCGTGGCACGAGATCTGGGGCCGTCCGGGGCTCGACCACGAGACGCGGCGGCTGCTCGTCCTCGGCATGACGATGGGGCTCGCGCGCTGGGAGGAGTTCGAGCTGCACTGCCGCGCCGCGGTCCGCGGCGGCGTGCCGCTCGAGAAGATCCAGGAGACGCTGCTGCAGGGCGCGATCTACTGCGGCGTGCCGGCGGCGAACACGGCGTTCAAGATCACCGCCGACATCCTGCGCGGCGAAGGCCGAGTGCCGGCGCCGTCGTCGCTCGCGGTGGCGAGCCGGGTCGCGACGCACCACACGTTCAGCGCGCCGCAGCTGCGCGTCACGGTGCAGGGCGAGGGTCCGCCGGTGGTGCTGAGCCACGCGCTCGGCCTCGACCTGCACATGTGGGACGCGCTCGCGAGGAAGCTCGCCGAGAAGCACACCGTGCTGCGCTACGACCACCGCGGCCACGGCGAGTCGGCGGCGCCGCCCGGCCCGTACGCGATCGACGACCTCGTCGACGACGCGGCGCGCGCGATCCGCGAGTGGGGCCACGGGCCGGTCGCGTGGATCGGCCTGTCGATGGGCGGCATGGTCGGGCAGGGGCTCGCGGTGCGGCACCCCGAGCTGCTGCGTGGCGCCGTGCTCGCGAACACGACCGCGCGCTACCCGGAATCGGCGCGGCCGACGTGGGCGGCGCGGATCGCCGCGGTCGAGCAGGGCGGCATGGCCGCGGTCGCCGACGCCGTCGTCGAGCGTTACCTGCACGGCGACTACCGCGCGGCGCACCCCGACGTCGCCGCGGCGCTGCGTGCGCGGCTGCTGCGCACCGACCCCGCCGCGTACGTCGCGTGCTGCC
>DASSRF010000318.1:0-7204 GCA_035701945.1 Caldimonas sp.
CGGCCGCGATGTCACGGTGCATGTCGCGCCCGGTGGCGTCGTTCACCGCCCACACGCCCTCGTGGCCCTTCTCGGGGATGGTGTTGAAGGTCCACAGCAGCTTGCCGTCGTTGGCGTCGAACGCCTTGACGAAGCCGCGGATGCCGTACTCGCCGCCGTTGGTGCCGATCAGCACCTTGCCGTCGACAGCAACGGGAGCCATCGTTTCGGAGTAGCCCTTCTCGGGGTCGGCGATCTGCGTCGCCCACAGCACCTTGCCCGTCTTGGCGTCGAACGCGAGCAGCTTGGCGTCGAGCGTTCCCATGTAGAGGCGGTCGCCCATGACGGCGACGCCGCGGTTGTTCGGGCCGCAGCAGAACGTCGTCACCGGACCCATCTTGTGCTTGTAGTGCCAGAACTCCTTGCCGGTCTGGGCGTCGAGCGCGTACACGTGGTTGTACGACGTCGTGATGTACATGATGCCGTCGACGACGATCGGCGCCGTCTCCATCGACTCGACGACCTCGGTCTGGAACTGGAACGCGGGCCGCAGCTTGGCGACGTTGGTGGTGTTGATCTGCGCCGCCGGGTAGTACCGGGTCTGCGCATAGCTGCCGTTCGAGTGCAGGAAGTTCGCGCTGTCCTTGTCGGCCGCGTCGAGCCGCTGCTGCGGGACGGAGATGTTCTTGCTGACCGGACCGCCGGTCGCCGCGTTGGCTCCCCCCGAGACCTCCGGCTGGGCGAAGGCGCCCGGCGACGCGGCGCAGAGCGCCGCCACGACCACCGAAGCTGCCCAGTGCGGGCGATGAAGTCGAATCATGACCGGTCTCCTTGTTGGTCTTCACGGGCTCGTGAGACGTCGTCCCCGCACATGGCTGCGAAGCCGGAGCGGCTGCGCCCTCCGTCGGCAGCCTCCCTTCGCGACGCGGCCCGTACCGCTCGCGTTGCTCACAATGGCGAGCGTACCCACAATCGTGCCCACTGCCAACCGTCCGTCGCTGCCTTGCAGCGTTCCGCACTTCGAGGATCCCGATGTCCGCGTCCGACCATCGTCATCGACTCGCGAGGCGCGCCGGCGTGCTCGCTGCGCTCGCCGTCTCTTCGCTCGCCTTCGCACAGGCGCCGAGCAATCCGAGCCTCAACGCGCAGCTGCTCGTCGGCGCGCGGCAGGGCGACCTCGCGCAGGTCCAGCGCGTCCTCGACGCCGGCGCGTCGCCGGCGTCGCGCAATCGCCTCGGCAAGACGGCGTTGCTGATCGCCGCCGAGAAGGGCAACCTGGCGATCGTCGAGGCGATGCTGCAGAAGGGCGCCGACGTCAACCAGGCGTCGCTCGAAGGCGTGACGCCGCTGATGGCGGCGGCCTACGCCGGCGCCGCGCCGGTGGTGAAGCGGCTGCTCGACGCCGGTGCGCGCACCGATCTCGTCGACCGCATGAACAAGCCCGCGATGGTCTACGCCGCCGGCCAGGGCCACGCCGAGGCGCTCGACGTGCTGCTCGCCTCGGGAATCGACGTCAACGCCGCCTACGAGCACCAGCTCACCGCGCTGATGTGGGCGGCGGGCCAGGGCAAGCTCGACGCGACGAAGCTGCTGCTCGCGCGCGGCGCGAGGCCCGACCTGCGCGACGATCGCGGTTTCACGGCGGCCGAGATCGCGCGCCAGGCCGGCCAGAGCGCGGTCGCCGCTGCGTTGGGCAGCCCGTGACGCGCGCCGCCTGACGGCGTTCGCTGCTGCCGGCGGCGCCGGCCGTCGCCGTGCTCGTGCGCGCGAAGGTCAAGCCCGATGGAGCATCGTCGTCCGTCGGTTGCCGTCGCTTGCAAGCGCGCGCGCGATCTCGGCATGGAACCAGCCGACGCTCTGCTCGGCGCGCCCCGCCGTGAGGTGGCGGTTGGCGCCGCTCTTCAGCCCGCGCTGGATCGCGACCGCGCACGCGATGTCTTCCTTCTCGAAGACGCCCTGCTCGATCAGCGCGAACGTCTTCTCCCAGTGCGGCGTCCAGTCCGGCGTCGTGCGGTCGGCGGGAACGAGCATGCGGTGCGTCCACGACAGCGTCTCCGCAGACGCGGGATAGACCGTGATCAGGCTCAGGTAGTCGGGGTGGAAGATCGTGACGACGTTCGGGAAGATCATCTGGCTCGGCGTCGCGAGGTCGCACAGCGTCGCGAAGTCGGCGGGCGGCGCGGCGCCTTCGGCGACCCACGCTTCGGCCGCTCGCCGCGCGACGAGCGACTGCACGTGCGGCCCGAGCCGTGCTGCGCCGGTCAGCGCGTCGACGAAGTACGGCCAGATCGTGTCCTTGTGGAGGACGCGGATGTGGTACGCCTCGAGGAACGCGTCGACGATCAGCTTCCAGTTCGCCGGGTACTCGGCACGCACCGTGCGAAAGAGGCGCAGCCGCTCGATGCCGCAGAACGGCAGCTCGCCGTCGAGCTCGCCGAGGAACGCCGCGACGTCGATCGCGGCGCCGGGAGTCGGAACGACCCAGAGCAGCCCGTGGCGCTCCTCGGCGGGCAGCGCGACGAGGTCGACGTCGCCGGCGGCGCAGTCGTCGAAGCTCTCCGCGTGCAGGCGATGGCGGAGCGCGCCGTCGAGGCGGTACGTCCAGCCGTGGTACGGGCAGACGACGCTCGCCGCCGGCTTCGCGTCGGCGCCGTCGACGAGCCGCATGCCGCGATGGCGGCAGACGTTGAGAAAGGCGCGAAAGCGCCCGTCGCCGTCGCGCGCGAGCAGCATCGGCACGCCGTATTCGTCGTGCGCGACGACGTGGCCGCACGGCAGCTCGCTCGCGTGGCCGACGATCAGCGGCAGGGGCCGGAACAGCCGCTCGACCTCGGCGTCGCGGACTTCGCGCGACGTGTAGTGCTCGACCGGGATGCGCGCGACGTCGCCTTCGGTGAGCGGCGGCCCGGTGCGGCGCGAGAGGACGTGCGCGATGCAGTCGAGCGATTCGCGCATGCGGGGCGGCAGCACGGTCATGGCGCGATCATCGCACCGCCGCGCCACCGCCCGCCGTCACCATCGCGACGCAACGAGGTTCGGGACCGCCGACGAGGTGCCGCCGCGGCGTTCTTCCTCGCCTCCGACGACGCGTCCTACGTCATCGGCGTCGAGCTGCTCGTCGACGGCGGGCTCGGCAGCTTCTAGCGTTCGTCGCTCGCCTGCTCGCGAGCGCTCGGCGTCGACCCCGCGGCGGCGAGCGCGCCCTGGCGCTGCAGGAGCTGCGCGACGACCGCTGTAGCGATCAGCTCGGGCGACTTGCCGTCGATGCCTTCGATTCCGATCGGGCACGTCAGCCGCGCGATCGCGTCGTCGCCGACGCCGCGCTCGGCGAGCCTGCGAACGAACCGTGCGCGCTTGGTCCGCGATCCGATCAGGCCGCAGAACGCGGCGTCGCCGCGGCGCAGGATCGCCTCGACGATGCGCAGGTCGAGCGCGTGCTCGTGGGTGACGACGAGGTAGAACGCGCCCGCCGGCGCGTTCGCGACCTCGCGCTCGACGGTGTCGGCCGAGGTCGCGCGGATGTGCGCCGGCCACGGCGAGCCGAGCGCGGTCGTCGCCGGGAAGCCGTCGTCGCGCTCGTCGTACCAGTCGACGTCGCAGTCGAGCGTCGCGAGCAGCGTCGCGATCGCGCGGCCGACGTGGCCGGCGCCGTGCAGCTGCAGGTGAAAGAGCGGCGCAGGGCACGGCCAGCGTGCCAGCGCGGCGGCGTCGAGCGGCGCGAACGCGAGCGTCACGCTGCCGCCGCAGCACTGGCCGAGCGCCGGGCCGAGCGCGAACGTCTTCTCGCTCGCCGCGCCGCCGCCGCCGGGGGCGAGCAGCGCGCGCGCCGCGGTGATCGCGTGCAGCTCGAGGTGGCCGCCGCCGATCGTGCCGAGCGTCGCGTCGTCTGCGACGAGCATGCGCGTGCCGACGCCGCGCGGCACCGAGCCGCGCGCCGCCACGACCTCGACGACGACCGCTGCGCGTCGATCGGCGAGCCACGCCGCAGCGGCGTCGTGCAGCGCACGTGCGTTCATGGCGAAGGCGCGCGCACCGCCGCGACGGCGCGCAGGATCGCCTCGGGAGTCGCCGGCGCCGCGAGCGGCGGATCGACTCGATGCCCGCCGACCGCCGAGATCGCATCGCGGATCGCGAAGAAGACCGAAAACGCGAGCAGCAGCGGCGGCTCGCCGGTCGCCTTGCTGCGGTGGATCGTCGCGGCGACGTTGTCGTCGCCGCGGCCGTCCTTCCAGAGCCGGACGTCGAACACCGGCGGGCAGTCGTTCGCGGTCGGGATCTTGTACGTGCTCGGCGCGTGCGTCAGCAGCAGGCCCGCCTTCGCACTGCCGTCGTCGGGGTGCCAGACGAGCTCCTCGGTCGTCAGCCAGCCCATGCCCTGGATGAAGCCGCCCTCGACCTGGCCGAGGTCGATCGCCGGATTGAGCGTCCTGCCGGCGTCGTGCAGCAGGTGCGCGGCGACGAGCCGCCATTCGCCGGTGAGCGTGTCGACGACGACCTCGCTCACGGCGGCGCCGTAGGCGAAGTAGTAGAACGGACTGCCCTGCATCGTGTCGCGGTTCCACGTGAGGCCGGGGGTCGCGTAGAAGCCGTCCGACCAGAGCTGGACGCGCGCCATGTACGCCTCGACGACGAGCTCGCGAAAGCTCATCGCGATCGCGCTGCCGAGCGTGACGCGGCCGGCGGCGAAGCGGACCTCGTCGGCGACGACGCCCCAGCGCTCGCACGCGAACGCGACGAGGCGGGCGCGGATCTGCAAGGCGGCGTCTTCGGCGGCCTTGCCGTTCAGGTCGCTGCCGGTCGACGCCGCCGTCGCCGACGTGTTGGCGACCTTGTGGGTGTCGGTCGCGCTGACGCGCACCGCGTCGAAGTCGACGCCGAGGGCGTGCGCGACGACCTGGGCGACCTTGGTGTGCAGGCCCTGGCCCATCTCGGTGCCGCCGTGGTTGACGAGCACCGAGCCGTCGCCGTAGACGTGGACGAGCGCGCCCGCCTGGTTGAGGTGGACGAGGTTGAACGAGATGCCGAACTTGACCGGCGTCAGCGCGATGCCGCGCTTGAGCACCTCGCTCGTCGCGTTGAACTCGGCGACCTGTGCGCGCCGCGCACGGTACGCGCTCGTCCGCTCGAGCTCGGCGACGAGCGGCTCGACGATGTTGTCGGCGACGACCTGGCCGTATGGCGTGACGTTGCGCTCGCCGCCGTCGCCTTCGTGCGGGCTCGGCCCGTAGAAGTTCGCGCGCCGGACGTCGAGCGGATCCTTGCCGAGCCGGCGCGCGATCGTGTCGATCGCATGCTCGATCGCGATCGCGCCCTGCGGGCCGCCGAAGCCGCGAAACGCCGTGTTGCTCTGCGTGTTCGTCCGCCCCGAGTAGCCGTGGATCGCGACGTCGGGAAGCCAGTACGCGTTGTCGAAATGGCAGATCGCGCGCGTCATCACCGGCCCCGAGAGGTCGGCCGAGAAGCCCGCGCGCGAGACCATCGTCAGCTCGGCGCCGACGATCCTGCCGTCGTCGTCGTAGCCGGCCTCGAGCTCGTAGTGGAAGCAGTGGCGCCGGCCGGTCGCGAGGAAGTCGTCGTCGCGGTCGAGGCGCAGCTTGACCGGTCGGCCGAGCCGCGTCGCGGCGATCGCCGCGACGCACGCGAACAGCGCCGACTGCGATTCCTTGCCGCCGAAGCCGCCGCCCATCCGCCGGCACTCGACCTGGACGTGGTGCGAATGCAGGCCGAGGCACTTGGCGACGAGATGCTGCATCTCGCTCGGGTGCTGCGTCGAGCAGGCGACGAAGACGCCGCGGTCCTCGCGCGGCACCGCGTACGAGACCTGGCCCTCGAGATAGAACTGCTCCTGGCCGCCGACGTCGAAGCTGTCGGCGAGGCGGTGCGGCGCGGCGGCGATCGCGGCGCGCGCGTTTCCGCGGACGAGATGCATCGGCGGCAGCACGTAGCTCTTCGCCGCGTGCGCCTCGACCGGAGTCAGGATCGGCGCCAGCGGCTCGATCGTCAGCACGTCCTTCGCGAGCGCCGCGGCACGGCGCGCGAGGTCGCGCGTCTCGGCGATGACCGCGAACACCGGCTGGCCGAGGTAGTGGACGACGCCGTCGGCGAGGATCGGATCGTCGTGGATCACCGGGCCGCAGTCGTTCGCGCCCGGGATGTCGCCGGCGACGACGACGTCGACGACGCCGGGCAGCGCGGCGATGCGCGCCCGGTCGAAGGCGACGAGGCGGCCGTGCGCGAGCGGCGACAGGCCGAGCGCGGCGTGCAGCGTGCCGGCGAGCTCGGGCAGGTCGTCGACGTACGGCGCCGCGCCGGCGACGTGCAGGTGCGCCGACTCGTGCGCCAGCGCGACGCCGACGCGCGCGCCTTTCGCCGCCTTCGCGTCGCCCGCCGCCGGTCGCAGCAGGCGAGGATCGAGCGCGCGGTTCACGGCGCCGCTCCGATCGCGCCGGCGGGAACCGGCATCGCCCAGACGCTCGTCGCTGCGGGCGCGAGCGGCGCATCGCTGCGCGTCTCGAGCCAGAAGCGGCGCAGCAGGTTCTGCGCGACGTCGCGCCGATACGAATCGCTCGCGCGCAGGTCGGTGAGCGGAGTGAAGTCGCGCGCCAGCGCCTGCTGCGCGGCGGCGAGCGCCGGCTCGTCCCAGCGGCTGCCGACGAGCGCGGCTTCGGCGCCGCGCGCTCGCGCGACCGTCGCCGCCATTCCGCCGAACGCGAGCCGCGCGGCAACGACCACCCCGGCGTCGTCGCGCTCGATCGCCAGGCCCGCGCAGACCGCCGAGATGTCGCAGTCGAACCGCTTCGACACCTTGTACGCGCGAACGTCGCTGCGCGGCGGTGCCGGCGGCACCTCGATCGCCTGCACGAACTCGCCTTCTGCGAGGGCGTTCTTCATGTAGCCGGTGTAGAAGTCGGCGAGCGCGACGCGGCGGACGCCTTCGCCGCGGCGCAGCACGAGCGTCGCGTCGAGCGCCATCAGCACCGGCGCCGAGTCGCCGATCGGCGAGCCGTTGGCGACGTTGCCGCCGACCGTGCCCATCGCCCGCACCTGCCAGCCGCCGATCCGCCGCCAGTAGTCGGAGAGGTGCGGGAACTCGGCGTCGAGCACCGACTGGAACTCGTCGTAGCTGACCCCGGCGCCGAGCCGCACGCCCTCGGGCGTGACCTCGATCCCGCGCAGCCCCTCCAGGTTCGCGATGAAGACCGCCGGCGAGATGGAACGCATGAAC
>DASSRF010000319.1:0-7162 GCA_035701945.1 Caldimonas sp.
CGCACGGCGGGTTCGCCGAGGTCGCGGCTGCGCCTTCGCCCGTGTTCACGTACAGGAGGATGTTGTTGACGGTGTTCGGTCCGTTGTTGGTCAACACGAGGTCGAACGTCGCGAAGCTGTTGTTGCCACGATCCGCCGGCGTGGCTGGGTTCTGAGCGATCGTCAGGCTCAGGTTCGAGTCGCCCGCGAATGCCGGCAAGCCACCGAGGGCCAACACCATCGCTGCGAAGGTCGCCGCAATCCAGCGCGACAGGCTCAACCCGTCGCGAACGAACCTTGCCGAACTCTCCATGCTGAACTCCCGGTGATGTTCGAAAGCCGTGATGCGCTGCGGGCGCGGGCTCCAGCCTGCGGAGCCTGCAAACGATCGGACCGATCAGACCTACATGCTCTCGCGCCGCGGCGGGGTGCCGCGAGCCGTGCCGCACTGTACGGGGAACTCTCGAGGGCACCAGGCAAACGCGACCGCCTCGACCCCCTCAAACGCGGGGGTTGCAGCCCCGTCCATCCACAACTTGATGGAGACGTTTGACCCAGATCAAGCGCCTCGATGGAAACCCTGACGGCCACGCGTCAGGCGCCGCTCAGGTTGAGATCGGAGGCCCCGCCACAATCTGCGCCCGATGGACGGCTACCACGGCACCACGATCGTCAGCGTCCGCCGCGACGGCAAGGTCGCGCTCGGCGGCGACGGCCAGGTGACGCTCGGCAACATCGTCGCCAAGTCGACGGCGAGGAAGGTCCGCCGCCTCTACCACGACAAGGTGCTCGCCGGCTTCGCCGGCGCGACCGCCGACGCGTTCACGCTGTTCGAGCGCTTCGAGGCGAAGCTCGAGAAGCACCAGGGCCATCTCGTGCGCTCGGCGATCGAGCTGACCAAGGACTGGCGCACCGACCGCGTCCTGCGCCGCCTCGAGGCGATGCTCGCGGTCGCCGACCGCGAGACCTCGCTCATCGTCAGCGGCAACGGCGACGTCCTCGAGCCCGAGCACGGCATCGTCGCGATCGGCTCGGGCGGATCGTTCGCGAGCGCGGCCGCGCGCGCCTTGCTGCAGGAGACTGCGCTCTCGCCGCGCGACATCGTCAAGCGCTCGCTCGAGATCGCCGGCGACCTCTGCATATACACCAACCAGAACCACACGATCGAGACGCTCGACTGATGGAAGCCTCTGCACGCAAGTCGAGCATGACTCCCAAGGAGATCGTCTCCGAGCTCGACCGCCACATCGTCGGCCAGGGCGGCGCGAAGCGCGCGGTGGCGATCGCATTGCGCAACCGCTGGCGGCGCCAGCAGGTCGACGAGGGAATGCGTGCGGAGATCACGCCGAAGAACATCCTCATGATCGGCCCGACCGGCGTCGGCAAGACCGAGATCGCGCGCCGGCTCGCCCGGCTCGCCGATGCGCCCTTCATCAAGGTCGAGGCGACCAAGTTCACCGAGGTCGGCTATGTCGGCAAGGACGTCGACTCGATCGTGCGCGACCTCGTCGACATGGCGGTCAAGCAGGAGCGCGAAGCAGCGATGAAGCGGCAGCGCGCGCGCGCGGAGGACGCCGCCGAGGAGCGCATCCTCGACGTCCTCGTGCCCGCGCCGCGCAGCGACTTCGGCTTCGGCGGCGGCGCCCCCGCCGACGACAACACCGCGCGCCAGGTGATGCGAAAGCGCCTGCGCGAAGGGCTGCTCGCCGACCGCGAGATCGAGATCGAGGTCGCCGAGTCGAAGCCCGCGCTCGAGATCATGGGCCCGGCCGGAATGGAGGAGATGGCCGAGCAGCTGCGCGGCATGTTCGCCAACCTCGGCGGCACCAAGAAGAAGACGCGCAAGATGAAGATCGCCGAGGCGCAGCAGCTGATCCTCGACGAGGAAGCCGCCAAGCTCGTCAACGACGACGACGTCAAGGCGAGCGCGGTCACGAACGCCGAGCAGAACGGCATCGTCTTCATCGACGAGATCGACAAGGTCGCGTCGCGCTCCGAGACGCAGGGCGCCGACGTCTCGCGCCAGGGCGTGCAGCGCGACCTGCTGCCGCTCGTCGAGGGAACGACGGTCAACACCAAGTACGGCATGGTGCGCACCGACCACATCCTCTTCATCGCGTCGGGCGCGTTTCACCTCAGCAAGCCGAGCGACCTCATCCCCGAGCTGCAGGGCCGCTTTCCGATCCGCGTCGAGCTCGGCTCGCTCTCGGTCGACGACTTCGAGGCGATCCTGACGCAGACGCACGCGAGCCTCGTCAAGCAGTACAAGCTGCTGCTCGCGACCGAAGGCGTCGAGCTCGAGCTCGCGCCCGACGCGATCCGCCGCATCGCGCAGATCGCGTTCGACGTCAACGAGCGCACCGAGAACATCGGCGCGCGCAGGCTCGCGACGGTGATGGAGCGGCTGCTCGACGAGGT
Organism: Caldimonas sp.; assembly: GCA_035701945.1. GTDB lineage: Bacteria > Pseudomonadota > Gammaproteobacteria > Burkholderiales > Burkholderiaceae_C > Schlegelella_A. The sequence goes on from DASSRF010000319.1 coordinate 2,398, forward strand.
CAGCTTCGACGCCCCCGACCGCAACGGGCAGACGGTGCGGATCGACGCCGCGGCCGTCGACGAGAAGCTCGCCGAGCTGGCGAAGAACGAGGACCTCTCGCGCTACATCCTCTGAGCGCGCACGCCCAGGGCCGCTCTACGACGAAGCGCCGCGCTCCGATTGCGACTGCAGCTGCAGCAGGCCGTCGAAGATCAGCGTCTCGACGGTCTCGAACGGCAGGTCGCTGATCGAAGCGAGCTTGACCGCAGCGCCGCCGCTCATGAGGAGCGCCGGCTCGAGGCCCGAGTGCTTGAGGAGCTTCCTGTGCATCCGCTCGACCGCGCCGGCGATCGCGTCCGAGCCGCCGCTCATCAGCGCATCGCTGGTGTTCGTCGGAAAGTCGACCGCTTCGCCGGTCGGCGCCTTGAGGCCCGCCGTTCCCATCTCGAGCGCGCGCAGCATGAGGCCGAAGCCCGGCAGGATGAGGCCGCCGAGAAAGCGTCCGTCGGTGTCGAGCGCATCGACGGTCACCGCGGTGCCGACCATGATGACGAGCGCCGGCCGCGCCGGCCCGCGCGCGAGGATGCGCTGGCGCGCACCGATCATCGCGACCCAGCGGTCGACGCCGAGCCGGATCGGGTGGTCGTAGCCGTTCGTGACGCCGCCCGCGGCTGCGCTCGAGACGACCCAGCGCGGCTCGACGTCCCAGAGCTCGAGCTGCTCTTCGGTGCGCCGGCGGATGCCCTCTCCGGCGACGACGCTGCCGAGCATCTTCGACGGCACCTCGAGGTCGCGCCAGGCGCGCTCGGCGAGGCTGTCGATCGCCTCGAGGAAGACCGCGCCGTGCGTGAGCATCGCCGCGCCCGGCTCGCCCTTCTCGTAGAGCGCCCACTTGAGGCGCGTGTTGCCGATGTCGACGGCGAGAAAGCTCATGTGGTCTTGCCCGATGCGCGCTGCACGTCGCAGCCCTTGATCCGCCACGCGCCGTCGCGCTGGCGCTCGAGGCGATACGTCGCGAGCCAGACGCCGCCGTCGGCGTCGCTCAGGTGAACGCCCTGCACGATGTCGTCGCCGAGCCGCTGCGGAACGAGGAAGGTCGCTCCGGCGGCGCGGTAGACGACGGGATAGCCGGCGCGGACCATCGCGACGAAGCGCTCGGGCGTCTGGAACATCGCCTGGATCCCCGGCGCGGCGTACGAGAACGCGCGCACCGCATCGTCCTTGGCGAACGCGTCGAGCTGCGCAGCGACCACGCTGCGCACCGCGCGCGCCTCGGCGGCGGCGACCGCGTCGGCGCCGGGCGCGCCACGCGCCGGAGCGACCGCGAACGCGGCGAGAGCCACGATGCACCAGGCGATCAGCGAGCGGACCATCGAGGCTTCTCCAGGCGGTCGCAGGGCGCCCATGATGCCCGTTCGGCGCGCGCCGCGCGAGGCGGCGCGAAAAGGACTGTAAAGGCGGCCTTCAGCGGTCATCGACGGCGGCCGACAACCGGTTGAACGGTCGTGGCGCGGGCCCGCGCCTTGCTGTTTTCGACGAAGGAGAACCACCATGTCGATTCGAACCCTCGCCTTCGCGGCGCTCTGCAGCGCCGTGCTCTCCGCCTGCGTCGTCGCGCCGGCGCAGCCGTATCCGTATGGCCCCGGCCCTGCCGTCGTCGCCGACGTCGCGCCGCCGGCGCCGTACTACGAGCCGGTCCCGGTCGCGCCGTACCCGGGCGCGGTCTGGATCACCGGCTACTGGGGCTGGCGCGGCGGGCGCCACGTCTGGATCGGCGGCCACTACGAGCACGGCCGCCCCGGCTACGCGTGGGAGCCGCACCACTGGGTGCACGGCGGTGACGGCCGCTGGCATCTGCAGGAAGGCCACTGGGCGCGCCGCTGAGCGACTGAGCCGGCGCTCGAGCGCGACGCTCGCGAGCGCCGGCTACACTGCCTCGATCGACCGGCGCACGGCGCCGGCGCATCCGAGGTCGGGCCACTTTGGCGAAGAAGAGCAGCGCGCGTCTCGCCGACTACCAGTACGCCGGCGTCGCGCGAGGCCAGCCGGAGAAGAAGCCTGCGCCGCGCGATCGTTTCCATCTGCGCCGGTTCGATCCCGCCGCGAAGCCGTTCTCGCTCGGCGACAAGGCCGCCGACAAGGCCGCGGTCGTCGCGCTCGCCGCCGAGGTCGACAAGCTGCAGGACGTCCTCTGGGCCGACCGCCGTTTCAAGCTCCTCGTCGTCCTGCAGGGCACCGACACCAGCGGCAAGGACGGCACGATCCGCGGCGTCTTCGGGCTGACGAGCGCGCTCGGCGTTCGCGCGGTCGGCTGGAAGGCACCGACCGAAGTCGAGCGCGCGCACGACTACCTCTGGCGCATCCACCAGCAGGTCCCCGCGGCCGGCGAGATCGTGATCTTCAACCGCAGCCACTTCGAGGACGTCCTCGTTCCCGTCGTCCGCGGCTGGATCACCGACGCCGAGAAGGAGCAGCGCTACGCGCAGCTCAACGACTTCGAGCGCATGCTCACCGAGACGGGGACGGTGATCCTCAAGTTCTTCCTCCACGTCTCGAAGGAAGAGCAGCGCGAGCGGCTGCAGGCGCGGCTCGACGACCCGACCAAGCACTGGAAGTTCGCGATCGGCGACCTCGACGAGCGCAAGCGCTGGGACGACTACCAGGCCGCGTACAGCGAGATGATCGCCGCGACCGGAACGCCGTGGGCGCCGTGGACCGTCGTCCCCGCCGACTCGAAGACGCACCGCAACCTGATGATCGCGACCGCGGTCGTCGACGCGATGCGCGCGCTCAAGCTGCGCTACCCGCCGGGCGACCCGGCGCTCGCCGGCATCCGGGTGCCGTAGGGCACGCGGACCCGAAGCGAAGAAAGGCCGAGCCATGACCGAGCTCACTGCCGACTACCAGGCGCTCGCCTCGTACCGACCGCAACACAAGGTGCGCTTCGTCACCGCGGCGAGCCTGTTCGACGGCCACGACGCGGCGATCAACATCATGCGGCGCATCCTGCAAGGCATGGGCGCCGAGGTGATCCACCTCGGCCACAACCGCTCGGTCGACGAGATCGTGACGGCGGCGCTGCAGGAAGACGTCCAGGGCATCGCGATCAGCTCGTACCAGGGCGGCCACGTCGAGTACTTCAAGTACATGGTCGACCTGCTGCGCGAGCGCGGCGGCGCCGGCATCCGCGTCTTCGGCGGCGGCGGCGGCGTCATCGTCGCCAGCGAGATCGCCGAGCTGCAGGAATACGGCGTCGAGCGCATCTACAGCCCCGAGGACGGCCAGAAGATGGGCCTGCAGGGGATGATCGGCGAGATGCTGATGCGCTGCGACGTCGACCTCGCGGTCGGCGCGCCGACGTCGCTCGAGGAGATCCGCGGCAGCGGCGAGCCCGAGCGGCGCGCGCTCGCCAGGCTGATCACCGCGCTCGAGAGCGGCGCCGCGACTCCGGCATTGCGCGACGAGCTGCGCGCCGCCGCCGCGAGGACGAAGACGCCCGTCGTCGGCGTCACCGGCACCGGCGGTGCCGGCAAGTCGAGCCTCACCGACGAATTGATCCGCCGCCTCCGGCTCGACCAGGGCGATCGGCTGCAGATCGCCGTGATCTCGATCGACCCGTCGCGGCGCAAGACCGGCGGGGCGCTCCTCGGCGACCGCATCCGCATGAACGCGATCGCGCCGTGGAGCTCAGGACCGCGCGTCTTCATGCGCTCGCTCGCGACGCGCGACTTCGGCAGCGAGATCAGCGCCGCGCTGCCCGACGTGCTCGCCGCCGTCAAGGTCGCGGGCTTCGACCTCGTCGTCGTCGAGACGTCGGGGATCGGCCAGGGCGACGCCGCGATCGTCCCGCTCGTCGACGTCCCGGTCTACGTCATGACGCCCGAGTTCGGCGCCGCGAGCCAGCTCGAGAAGATCGACATGCTCGACTTCGCCGAGTTCGTCGTCATCAACAAGTTCGACCGCAAGGGCGCGGCCGACGCGCTGCGCGACGTCGCCAAGCAGGTGCAGAGAAATCGCGGCGCGTTCGCCAGGCGTCCGGGCGAGATGCCCGTGTTCGGAACGATGGCGAGCCGCTTCAACGACGACGGCGTCACGTCGCTCTACCACGCGATGCTGCCGCGGCTCGCCGAGCTCGGCCTCGACGTGAAGCCGGGCACGCTGCCGAAGGTCGAGACGCGCCACAGCACGCACCAGGTGCCGATCGTGCCGCCGGCGCGCGTGCGCTACCTCGCCGACATCGCCGACGGCGTGCGCGCGTACAAGCGCGAAGCGATCGGGTCGGCGCGGCTCGCGCGCGAGGTCCAGCAGCTGCGCGCGAGCGCCGTCATGCTCGGCGAGGCGAAGACCGACAAGGGCAAGGCCGCGGTCGACGCGCTCGGCAAGCTCGCCGACGAGCGCGAGGCGAGGCTCGACGCGCGCGCGCGCCAGCTGCTCGCGATGTGGCCCGACATGCAGAAGGCGTACGCGGGCGACGAGTACGTCGTCAGGATCCGCGGCCGCGAGATCCGCACCTCGCTCGTCCACACGACGCTCGCCGGCAACAAGATTCGCAAGGTCGCGCTGCCGCAGTACGAGGACGCCGGCGAGATCCTCAAGTGGCTGCTGCTCGACAACGTCCCCGGCTCGTTCCCCTACACCGCGGGAACCTTCGCGTTCAAGCGCGAGAACGAGGACCCGACGCGGATGTTCGCCGGCGAAGGCGACGCGTTTCGCACCAACCGCCGCTTCAAGCTGCTCTCGGCGGGAATGCCGGCGAAGCGCCTCTCGACCGCGTTCGACTCGGTG
>DASSRF010000320.1:0-6438 GCA_035701945.1 Caldimonas sp.
CATGCGGCGAACGGACAGGTATTCCTCCTGCGCTGCGACCCAGTCGGGAACGTAGAGCTCGGCGAGCGGCTGGCCCTTGGCGACCGCATCGAGCGTCGCGCGGACGAAGAGGCGCTCGACGTAGCCGCTGGCGCGCGCCTGGACGACCGCCTGATCGCGCTCGTTGAACGCAATCGCACCGACCGCGGACACCTGCAGGGCGAGCGTGCCCTCGACGACCATCGCGGTGCGGATGCCGAGGTTCTGGCGGATGCGCGGGCTGACGGCGACGTTGGCTTGGTCCCCGGTCGCGCCCTCGTAGATCGGCACGAGCAACATGTCCATGAAGGGCGACTTGGCCGGCCGGTCGAACCGCTGCGTCGGCGCCATCGGATCTTGGTAGTAGAGGATCCGGCGGCCATTGATCGGGTCGACGTCGCCCGCCTTGAGTCCGGCCTGCATGTGCCGGCGCGTCGCTTCCTCGCCCTCGACGAGCGACTGCGCAGGCGCAGCCTGCGAAGTCGCGGCGGACGTGCCGTGCGCCGGCGTGCTTCTTCCGCGCTGCACGCCGAGCTCGAAGACGCCGACGCCGGCGAGGACGAGAGCGACGGCACCGCCGACGATGCCGAGAGCCATCCGCTGCTTCATGGCGTCGTCTCCCCGATGCGGCGGACCGGAACGAGATAGTTCAGCTGCGCCCACCGTCGCGCGGCGTCCATCTCGAGGCGAAGTCGATCCATCCGTGCCTCGATCTCGGCGCGGCGCGCGTCGAGCACGGCGGCAAGCGGCGCCGTGCCGCCGCGGTACGCTGCGAGCGCGGCGCTGGTGCGGTCGCTCGCGAGCGGCAGCAGCTCGCGCTGGTAGCGCTGCAGTCGCTCCATCGCGCTTCGCCACTGCAGCAGTGCAGCTCGCGCTTCGGCGACGTGTGCGCGCGTTTCTTCCTCGCGCTGCCCGCGCAGCTGCTCGACCGTCGCGAGCTTGGCCGCGATCTCGCGCTCCTGGCGCTGCTTCTGGTCCCACGGCAGCGGCAGCGAGACATTGAACGACACCATGTTGGCGTACGCCGGCCCGCGCTGGTTGTACTGCAGCTCGACGCTGACGTCGGGCAGCTTGTTGGTGCGCGCCGCCTCGGCCTCGGCCTCGGCCGCCTGCTCCATCTTCAGAAGCACAGCGATCTGCGGGTGGTGCTCGAGCGCAGTGTCGAGGTCTTCTTCGCTCATTCGCAGCGTGGCGATCGACGGCGGCAGTCCGAGCGGCTCGGCAGCAGCGGTGATGCCGATCCAGCGCGCGAGCATCGCCTTGGCGGTCGCGACGTCGCGATCGGTCGCGGCCAGACGATCCTCGACGAACGCGGTCGCGCTGCGTGCCGCGAAGACGTCGGCCTGCGGCCCGCGGGCACCGCGGTACGCGGCCTCGGCGGCCTGCACCTGCAGCCGCGCTTCGTCGAGCTGCTGCGCCAGCAGGTCGCGCATGCGCTCCTGGTAATGCCGATCGAGCCAGGCGGTCGCGGTCTCGCGCTGCAGCTCTGTGAGCGCCTGAAGGCGTTGCGCTTCGGCGACCTCCGCCTCGCGCTCGAAGCGCAGCGACCGCGCGCGCAGCTTGTCGCCGCGCGTCCATTCCTGCATGACGGCGATCGTGCGCTGTGTCATCGAATCGGCGGTGAGGCTGAACTTGTCGGTGCCGCTGATCGGGACGTTCTCGACGCCCGCCCGCAGCACCGGGTCGGGCCGCTGGCCCGCTGCGACCGCCATCTCGCGCGCTGCGCGCGCCGCGGCGCTGCGCGCCGGCAACTGCTGCGATCGCGCCTCGGCCGCGCGCAGCGCGTCGTCGAGGCTCAGCGGAGCCGCCCCGGCGGCTGCAGTCGCCGCGACCAGGGCCAGCGCCGCGGCAACGCGAATGGATGTCGACACGATGAATTCTCCTGACGTCGGCCGCGCGCTCGGCGCGCAGCGGCGAAGGCGATCGCCGCGCGCCGAAGCGCGCGGCACGCGGAGGTCGGGAGATCAGATGCGCAGCACGCAGTGCAGGAGCGCGTGCGGCGGCGGCGCGGCGGCGAGCAGCGGATCCGGCGGCGCGGGCAGCACGCCGGCCGCGATCGCTTCGTCGAGCGACGGCAACACGTACAGCACGCTTGCCGCCGGTGCCATCGCACCGAGCGCAGGCGCCGGATTGCTGCTCTGCTGGCCGAGCTTGCAGTGCTCGCTGCACAGGTTCGCTGCGCTGGCGTCGATCTGCTCGCAGCCGGGCATGGCGTCGTGCCCGCTCGTCGTCGTCGCCGGCGGTTCGGCCGGCGCGGGCGCCGGGCATGCGTACGCCGCGACGGCGATCTGCGCGAAAGCGAAGACGCCGATCAGCACGCGGCAGATCCGCTTCGTCAGCACCCGCGTCAGCACCATGGCGCGATTCTAGGAACGCGCGGTCGCCGGACGTCGCCCGCCGCGCGACGCGTTTGCGATGCATCAAGCGGCGGCGAGGACGCGCGGCCAGCGCGCCGGCGGTCGATCCGACGGTCGAGTCGCTACGGCGGACGCGTGCTGCTAACCTATCCGCTTCTTCGCCCCTTTCGCCCGTGAGCGCCCCGACCCACATCGCCGTCGTCGACGACGAGACCGAGATCACCGTCCTGCTCGGCCGTTACCTGGCCGGTCAGGGATTTCGGGTCTCCGAGCTGCACGACGGCGCGTCGTTGCTCCGGCTGATGGCGAGCGACCCGCCGCAGCTCGTGCTGCTCGACCTCGGCCTGCCGGGCGAGGACGGCTTCTCGATCGCGCGCCAGCTGCGCGAGCGCTGGCAGTGCGGGCTCGTCATCGTCACCGGCCGCGGCGACGCGGTCGACAAGGTCGTCGGCCTCGAGGTCGGCGCCGACGACTACGTCACCAAGCCGTTCGACCTGCGCGAGCTGCTCGCGCGGATCAAGGCGGTGCTGCGGCGGACGGGCGCTGCGAGCGTGGGCGCCGCCGCGCAGCGCCCGGTGCACCGCTTCGCCGGCTGGCAGCTCGACACGGCGGCACGCCGGCTGGTCGACGCGCAAGGGCAGGAGGTCGCGCTCACGACCGGCGAGTTCGGCCTCCTCGCGACGCTGCTCGAGAACGCCGGCCGCGTGCTGTCGCGCGACTTTCTCCTCGAGCAGACGCGCGGCCGCGAGGCCGGGCCGTTCGACCGCACGATCGACGTCCAGATCGGGCGGCTGCGCAAGAAGCTCGAGGCCGACGTCGACGATCCGCAGATCATCAAGTCGGTCCGCGGCGCCGGCTACATCCTGGTCGCGCCGGTGACGACGGGATGAGCGACGGACCGGCGCGCTCGACGCTGCACGACGGCGAGTCGGTCGAGGCGCTCTATCGCACGCTCTTTCTCGCCTACGCCGACGCGCTGGTCGTCGCCGACGGCGCCGGCCGCATCGTCCTCGCCAACCCGTCGGCCGCGACGCTCCTCGGCTACGAGGTCGACGAGCTCGTCGGCCTCGACATCGAGGCGCTCGTTCCCGACGCGGTGCGGGCGCGTCACGCCGCGTACCGGGAGTCGTTCAACGAGGCGCCACGCGCGCGTCCGATGGGCAAGCAGACCGAGCTCGTCGCGCGGCGCAAGGACGGCAGCGAGGTCGTCGTCGAGATCGCGCTCAGCCCGTTGCAGGACCACGGGCATCCGCTCGTCGTCGCCGCGATCCGCGACATCGGCGCATATCCGCGCATGAAGCAGGCGCTGCAGCGGGCGCGCTACAGCGAGCAGCTGGCGCGCGTCGGCCGCCTCGCGGTCGACGCCCGCGAGCCGCAGAAGCTGCTCGAGGAGATCCCGGCAGTCGCCGCCGAGACGCTCGACGCCGACGTCGCGATCGTCTACCTGCTGCAGCCGAATCGCCTCGAGCTGCGGGTCGCCGGCCTCGTCGGCACGATGCCCGGCGAGGCGATCGGCGACTGCATCGTCAACCGGCCCGAAACGTCGCTCGGGCACGTCCTCGCCGACGGTCGCTCGTTGGTCATCCCCGACTATGCGGACGAGCGCCGCTTCGAGGTGCCGTTCGCGTTCGTCGACGCCGGCCTGACGAGCGGGCTCGCGGTGCCGCTGTCCGACCTCGGGCGCATCATCGGCGTCCTCGTCGTGCGCACGCGGCGGCGCCGCGACTTCGGCGCCGACGAGGTCCGCTTCCTCGAGTCGCTCGCCAACCTGCTCGCGAGCAGCCTGCAGCGCGTGCATACGGAGGAGGCGCTCAACCACGCGCAGCGGCTCGAGAGCGTCGGCCAGCTGACCGGCGGCATCGCCCACGACTTCAACAACCTGCTCACCGTCATCCAGGGCAACCTGCAGGTGCTCGGCGACCTGCCGAGCCTTGCCCAGGACGGCTACGGCGGCCAGCTGCTCGGTGCCGCGAGCCGCGCCGCGCGCCGCGGTGCCGAGCTGACCAGCAAGCTGCTCGCGTTCTCGCGCCGCCAGGTGCTCCAGCCGACCGCCGTCGACGCGGGTGCGATGCTGCAGTCGCTCGCCGACATGCTGCGGCGAACGCTCGACCAGCGCATCCGCATCGACGTCGACGCCGGCGCCGGCACGAGCGTTCTCGCCGACCCCGGCCAGCTCGAGTCCGCGCTCCTCAACATCGCGATCAACGCGCGCGACGCGATGCCTGCTGGCGGGGCGCTGCGCTTTCGCGCCGCGGTCTGCGCCGAGCTTCCCGACGCCGTCGCCGACGAGGTCGAGCCTGCGAAGAACGGCTTCGTCGCGATCGCGATCGGCGACTCGGGCAGCGGCATGTCGGCGGAGACGCGCGAGCGCGCGTTCGAACCGTTCTTCACGACCAAGGAAGCCGGTCGCGGCACCGGCCTCGGCCTGAGCACGGTCTATGGCTTCGTCAAGCAGTCGAAGGGCGCCGTCACGCTCGACAGCGTCGTCGACCAGGGCACGACCGTGACCTTGTACATCCCGCGGCCGGCGAGCTCGGCCGAGGCCGCCGACGACGTCCGCGTCGCCGACGCCGTTCCCGAGGGGCTGTCGGTGCTTCTCGTCGAAGACGATCCCGAGGTGCGCGCCGTCATGCGCCGCTTTCTCGACAGCCTGCGATGCGAGGTGCTCGAGGCGCCGACCGGCGAGCAGGCGCTGCTCGCGCTCGCCGGCGACGAGCGCTTCGACGTCCTCCTCACCGACATCGCGCTCGGCGCCGGGATGCGCGGCACCGAGCTCGCGGCGAAGGCGCAGGAGCGCTTTCCCGCGCTCGCGATCGTGCTGATGTCCGGCTTTCCGGCCGAGCTGATCGAGGCCGATCGCGACTCGCCGCTCGCCTGGGAGCTGCTCAGGAAGCCGTGCTCGCGCGAGGAGCTGACGCGGGCGATCGCCCGCGTCGTCGGAGCTTCCTGACGGGGCGGTCCGGTCTACTGCAGCGTCGTCGGCGCCAGGCAACGCTGGACGAACGCCGAGAGCGCGTCGATGTCGGGAATGCGGATGTCGCGCCGGCCCTTCTCGGCGAACTCGATCACCTCGTCGCGGGCCAGCCGCGACAGCGCGCGGCTCACCGTCTCGAGCGTCATGCCCAGGTAGTTGCCGATCTCGGCGCGCGTCATCCGCAGCGTGATCTGGTCCGAGCGCAGCCCGCTCTTGGCGAGCGCATCGGCCCACGAGCGCAGGAACTCGGCGACGCGGGCGTCGGCGGGCAACGTGCAGACCGACATCAGCGAGTCGCGGTCGCGGCCGATCTCGCGGCTCATCGCGACGTGCAGCGTCGACAGCAGCGCCGGGTGCGCGACGCTGGCGGCGAGCAGCTCGTCGTAGCGGATCACCCAGACCTCGCCGGTGTCCATCGCGACCGCGTCGCACGAATACGTTCCGGCGGCGATGCCGTCGAAGCCGAGCCAGTCGCCGCGGAACTTCAGGCTCACGACCTGCTCGCGGCCGTCGGCGGCGAGGTTGACCATCTTGAAGAAGCCGGAGTTGAGGACGTAGAGCGATTCGAACCGCTCGCCCGCCGAGTAGACGACGTCGCCGGCATGGACGACGCGGCGGCGCGGCGTCAGCCGCTCGCTCAGCAGCTTCAGCGCGTCGGCGGCGTTCTGGCTGGCGTGCCGGTCGGCCGCACGGACGGCGGTCGACGGCCCGCGCAGCACCGGCGCGGCAAAGCGAGGCACCTCGATCGTGCTGAGTTGGCTGGCTGACATTGGGAGCGCTCCTTGCTCTGGGGATCTCGATGTGGCCATGCTAGGAACGCGGCTGCGGCGGAGTACCAACCGTTCACGTCGCTCGGTCGCAGTGTGTAAACGGACCGTGTCAGCGCGAGAACCGGAGTCGCGCGCTTGACAGGAATCAAGGTTTCGACACGTCGTGCGAATAGCCTTCATCCACCCGACCCGAGCGGGGGACCCTTGAGCACCACTGTCTTGACGCACGTGTCCAGCGCAAACCTGCAACCTCTGTCGGCTGGCGACTCCGAGGTCCTGCTCGGCAACGCACGGCTCCTGCAGCGCGCCGCGGCGCCGC
>DASSRF010000321.1:0-4356 GCA_035701945.1 Caldimonas sp.
TGGGCGGGAACGGTCCCGGCCGGCCTCGACGTCCCCGTCCGCGACACGACGATGTGACCGCGGCCGCGCGCACGCGGCCGCCAGACGCGATGGATCGCCTCGCGACGTTCGCTGCCGCGCCGCCGACGACCGACCGCGGCGTCGGCATGCGCCTCTCGGAGCTGATCGGCTCGCTCAGCCACGCGCTCGACCTCACCGAAGGACAGCCCAAGGGCCACTGCGTTCGCGCGTGCTGGATCGGCAGCCGCGTCGGCGCGACGCTCGGCCTCGGCGCCGCCGAGCTGCGCGACGTCTACTACACGCTGCTGCTGAAGGACCTCGGCTGCAGCAGCAACGCGGCGCGCATCTGCGAGCTCTACCTGACCGACGATCTCGCCTTCAAGCGCGGCTACAAGACGGTCGGTGACGGTCTGCCCGAGGTACTCGGCTTCGTCTTCGCGCACACGGGGCTGCGCGCCGGGCTCGCAGCGCGGCTTCGCGCCGTCGTCAACATCCTGCGCAACGGCAGGAAGATCACCGACGAGCTGATCGAGACGCGCTGCACGCGCGGCGCCGCGATCGCGCGGCGGCTGCGCTTCGGCGACGCCGTCGCCGCCGGCGTCGCGAGCCTCGACGAGCACTGGAACGGCGGCGGCCGACCCGAGCGACTCGCCGGCGAGGCGATTCCGCTCAACGCGCGCATCGCGCTGCTCGCGCAGGTGGTCGACGTCTTCCACACGCTCGGCGGCCGCGACGCGGCGCTGCGCGAAGCGCGCGAGCGCTCGGGCAGCTGGTTCGACCCGGCGCTCGTCCGCGCGCTCGAGCACGTCGGCAGCGACGACGCGTTCTGGCGGACGCTCGCCTCTGACGACGTCGAGCGCGCGGTGTTCGCGATGGAGCCGGGCGCGGGCGAGGTCGTCGTCGACGACGACTACCTCGACGACATCGCGGCGGCGTTCGGCGAAGTCGTCGACAGCAAGAGCCCGTACACCAGCGGCCACAGCGAGCGCGTCGCGCGGATCGCCGACGCGCTCGCCGAGCGGCTCGGCGTGGCGCCCGAGCGCCGGCGCTGGCTCAGGCGCGGCGCGCTGCTGCACGACGTCGGCAAGCTCGGCGTCAGCAACGCGATCCTCGACAAGCCCGGCCCGCTCGACGAAGACGAGTGGGCGTGCATGCGCGCGCACGCGGCGCACACCGAGGCGATCCTCGGCCGCATCGGCGCGTTCGCGGAGCTCGCCCGCGTCGCCGGTGCGCACCACGAGCGGCTCGACGGCGGCGGCTACCCGCGCGGCGTGCGCGGCGACGCGATCGCGCTCGAAACGCGCATCATCACGACCGCCGACGTCTTCGACGCCATCTCGGCCGACCGGCCGTATCGCGCCGCGGTGCCGATCGCGCAGACGCTCGCGATCATGCGCGCGTCGATCGGGACCGCGATCGACCCGCTCTGCTTCGCTGCGCTCGAGCAGATCGTGGACGTCAGAACGGAAGCGGCTCGCCGTTGACGATCCAGGGAACGCCGTAGCGGTCGGTGAGCATGCCGAAGCGCTTCGCCCAGAACGTCGGTCCCATCGCCATCGTCACCTTGCCGCCGACCGAGAGCGCGGCGAAGACCTGCTCTGCCTCGGCGACGGTCGGATAGTCGACCGCGATCGAGACGCCCTGGATCGGCTGGTACGGGATGTGCGCCGGCGCGTCGCCGCCGTAGAGCAGACCGCCGCCTGGCAGGGCCAGGCGCGCATGCAGGATCAGGTGTGCGGACTCCTGCGGGATCTGCGCCGCGATCGGCGAGTCGGCACCGCTCATCAGGACCTCGAGCTTGCCGTGCAGGGCCTGTTCGTAGAAGCGCATGGCCTCGGCGCACTTGCGATCGAAGCTCAGGTAGGCGATGGCTTGGGTCATGGCAAACACCGATCGATGAAAGGACGGCCGTTGTACTGCAACGGCGACGGCGGCGCCGCCGCTGCGCTATCGTCGATGCGCCGGCCGTGCCCCGTGCGCGGCGACCACGACACAAGGAGACAACGTGATCCAGAGACTTCGCCTTCTCGTCCTCGCCGCGTGCTCGCTCGCCGCGTTCGCCGTGCCGGCGCACGCCGCCGACTACCCGACGCGGCCGGTGACGTGGGTCGTGCCGTACCCGCCCGCGGGAACGACCGACGTCCTCGCGCGCATCGTCGCGCAGTGGCTGACCGAGAAGATGGGGCAGACGTTCGTGATCGAGAACAAGCCGGGCGGCGGCAACAACATCGGCGTCCAGTACGTCGTCAACGCGCCTCCGGACGGCTACACGATGCTGCTCGTCAATCCTGCGAACGGCATCAACGCGACGCTCTACAAGAACCTGACGTTCAACTTCATCCGCGACATCGCTCCGGTCGCCGGCCTCGTGCGAACGCCCAACGTGATGGAGGTGACGCCGAAGCTGCCGGTGAAGACGGTCGCCGAGTTCATCGCCTACTGCAAGCAGAACCCCGGCAAGATCAACATGGCGTCGTCCGGGAGCGGGACGTCGGTGCACCTCTCGGGCGAGCTCTTCAAGTCGATGACCGGCTGCAGCATGCTGCACGTGCCGTACAAGGGCGCCGGGCCGGCGCTGACCGATCTGATGGGCGGCCAGGTCGACGTCATCTTCGACAACCTGCCGTCGTCGATCGGCCACATCAAGAACGGCAAGATCCGCGCGCTCGCGGTGACGTCGGCCGAGCGCGACCCGTCGATGCCCGACGTTCCCACGGTCGCCGAGACCGTGCCCGGCTACGAGGCGACGGCGTGGTTCGGCATCGGCATGCCGAAGGGAACGCCGAAGGAGATCATCGAGAAGGTCAACGCCGAGGTGAACCGCGCGCTCGCCGATCCGAAGATGCGCGCCAAGCTCGCCGAGCTCGGCGGCAAGCCGATCGCCGGAACTCCCGAGGACTTCGGCAAGGTGATCGCCGCCGAGACCGCGAAGTGGGAGAAGGTCGTCATCTCGTCGGGAGCGAAGGTCGAGTGACGCACGCGTCCGCGCTCGCCGACGCGATCGCGTACGCGGTCGCGCACGAGTCGCCGTGGCCGCGCGACCCCGACGCGCCGGTACCGCCGGGCGGCAAGCCCTGGGGCGTCCACCAGGACGATCCGCCGCCCTACAACCGCCTGCGCGGCCCGGTGCACGCACGCGGGCCGCAAGCGGGAGTCGTCGTCCGCCACGGCGCCGAGGTCGCGGCGTGGGGCGAGCCCGATCGCGCCGACCTCACGTTCAGCGTCGCCAAGAGCTACCTCGCGCTGCTCGCCGGAATCGCCCGCGACGACGGCCTGCTGCCCGACGAGGACGAGCGCGTCGACAACCGGCTGCACGGCATCGGCTTCGACGACAGCGCGCACAACCGGGCGATCACGTGGGCGCAGCTGCTGACGCAGACGAGCGAATGGGAGGGAACGTCGTTCGGCATCCCCGACACGGTCGACCGCTGGCGCAAGGTCGCGCTCGATCCGCGGCCGCCTGCGCAGGGACCGAAGGGCGGCGCGCGGCCGCTGCAGGCGCCGGGCACCTACTGGGAATACAACGACGTTCGCATCAACCAGCTCGCGCTCGCGCTGCTGCACCTGTTCCGCACGCCGCTGCCGCAGGTCTTTCGCGACCGCGTGCTCGCGCCGCTCGGCGGCGGCGACGGCTTTGCCTGGCGCGGCTACGACGACGCCTGGGTCGAGCTGCCCGGCGCCGGCCGCGTGCAGTCGGTGCCCGGCGGATCGCACTGGGGGGCGGGCGTGTCGATCAGCGCGCGCGACCAGGCGCGGATCGGCAGCATGGTGCTCGACGGCGGCACCGTGCGCGGCCGCACGATCGTCTCGCGCGAATGGCTCGAGCGGATGGCGACGCCGTGCGCGATCGCGCCGTGGTACGGGCGGCTGGTCTGGCTGAACCGCGACGGCAAGCAGTTCCCCGGCGCGTCGACGCGCGCCATCGTCATGGCCGGCGCGGGCGACCACTACACGTGGATCGATCCCGAGCTCGACGCCGTCGTCGTCCTGCGCTGGCTCGATCCGGCGCACACCAAGGAGACGTTCGCTCGCTTCGGCGCCGCGCTGCGCGAGCCCTGACGTCTTCGCCGCGCGCGCCGCGGCGCCGGCGACACCGACGGCCAGCTTTGACCGCCGAGGGTCGCTGTGCTACGGTCCTTTCCCCACCGACATGACCCCCCAAGCGGCCCTCCCCGCACACTCCGCCCGGCCCGTGGCCGCGTGGATCGCGTCGGTCACGGGCCATGGAGAGCGCCCGACGCGCTTCGCTTCGGTGGTCGGATCGATCGGCCATCTCGTCCCGCCCTCGCCGTGGAGCGGCCGCGTTCACAGCGTGTTCGCGCGTGCGTGCAACGTCGCGTGCGGCGAGCTGCTGCT
>DASSRF010000322.1:0-7004 GCA_035701945.1 Caldimonas sp.
AATAGTTGAGCACGCTGAACGCCGCGGAGAAGCCGATCAGGAACGCGGTGCCGAACAGCATGGCGGCAAGACGCGGGTCCTTGCGGATGCGCTCGTAATAGACGCCGCCGCCCGCCAGCGCGCCGCCGAGCAGCGCTGCGCGCGCCAGTACGCCGAGGCGGCGCGGGCGTGCAAGCAGACGCTCGATCTCGTCCGCAGCAAGCCCGGCGAGGCGCGCGCGCAGGCCGAGGCGCTGTCGCGCGCGGTCGTCGAGAAGATGATCGGCGAGCAGGACCTCTGCATCCGCATGCTCGTCGACGGCGCCGGCGACAAGGCGTCGATGCACGCGATGAACGTCGCCGTCATCTCGCTCCTGATGGGCCGCTGCTTCGGCTTCATCGAGGAGGAGATGCAGGACCTCGGCGTCGGTGCGCTGCTCCACGACGTCGGCAAGGAGGAGCTGCCGGCGCGGCTGCGTCACCGCGACGAGAGCTTCTCGCCCAACGAGCTGCGCGTCTACCAGGAGCACGTCGAGGCCGGCCTCGTCCAGGCACGGCGGATGGGCCTGTCGGCGGGCGCGACGGCGGTGATCGCGCAGCACCACGAGCACGCCGACGGCAGCGGGTTTCCCGAGCAGCTCAACAGCGACCGGATGACGATGGCGGCGCGCATCGTCGCCCTCGTCAACCGCTACGACAACCTCTGCAACCCGCACGTCCTGTCGCGTGCGCTGACGCCGCACGAGTCGCTGTCGCTGCTGTTCGCGCAGGGGCGCAGCAAGTTCGACACCTCGATCCTCGGCTCGTTCATCAAGATGATGGGCGTCTACCCGCCGGGCTCGATGGTGCAGCTCACCGACGACCGATACGCGCTCGTCGTCGCCGTCAACTCGACGCGGCCGCTGAAGCCGAGCGTCCTCGTGCACGACGCCGGAACGCCGCGCGAGGAGGCGCTCATCCTCGACCTCGAGAGCGCGGTCGGGCTCGGCATCCGCCGCAGCGTGCGCACCCAGCAGGTGCCGCCGACGGCGATCGACTACCTGCAGCCGACGACGCGGGTGACCTACTTCTTCGAGCCGGCACGCGCGACCGCCGACGTCGTCGACGACGAATGAACAATCCGCTTCCCGTCGATCCGTTCAGCGTCGCCGAGGCGGCGCGCCGCACCTGGCCGGCGCTGATCGAGTCGCTCCTCGAGGCGGTCTGCCTCGTCGAGCCGGAGGGGCTGCGCATCGTCGCCGCCAACGGCGCGGCCGGCCGCCTCTTCGGCGTCGCTCCGGCCGAGCTCGTCGGCCGCGACATGCGCGAAAGCGCATCGACTCCCGAGGACGAGGCCTTCTGGGACCGAGTCGCGCACAAGGGCGGCGCGGCGCAGCTTCTCTCCGAGTCGTTCGTGACGCGGGCCGGCGGCGAGCCGGTGCCGGTCCTGCGTCGGGTGAGCCGGATCGAGCCGGCGCCGGGCAACGCGCTCTGGGTCGTCGCGCTCGTCGACCGCAGCGAATCGGTGCGCGCCGAGTCGGCGCTCGCGGCGAGTGTGGCCGAGCTCGCGGCGACGCTCGAGTCGATGGCCGACGCCGTCCTCGTCGTCGACCTGGCCGGCAACATCCGCAACTTCAATCGCCGCTTCGCGGCGCTCTGGGAGCTGCCCGAGGAGATGCTCTTCCTGCGCGCCGACGACGCCGTCTTCGACTGGCTGCGCGGCCGCGTCGAAAGCCCGGCCGAATACGAGCGGCGGCTCGCCGAGATCGACCGCGATCCGGCGCTGCGCGCGACCGACACGCTGCGCCTGCGCTCGGGCGCGCTGCTCGAGCGGACCACGGTGCCGCAGCTCGCGCGCGGACGGCCGATCGGCCGCGTCTTCACGTACCGGAGCGCGGCAGCGGGCGCCAGCTGACCGTCTGTCCGGGCCGCTCGCTCAGCCGGGTCTCCGATCCGCGCATCCCCGGGGCGACGGGGGCCACTCGACCTCGCTACAGTGGCGGAATTCACGACTTCTCGGAATTGCCGCCATGTCAGCGATCTCCGTCGCTCTCGAGGAGCGCCTCGGGTCCCTGAGCCTTCCGATCGCGGTCGTCCTCCCCGGCGGGCGCCGGATCGGTCGTGAGGACGCAAGCGTCACGCTCAGGCTGAAGGAGCTGGCGCCGCTCGCCCACCTCGCGACCGGGCAGGTCGGCAAGGTCGGCGAGGACTACGTCGAGGGCCGCGTCGATTTCGAGGGCAGCATGCGCGAGCTGATGGCCGCGGCCGCCGAGCTGATCCGCAGCGACCCGACGCAGCCGCAGGCGGCCGCCGCGCCGGTGACGTGGCTGCGCCAGGCGACGCGGACGGCGCGCTCGCGCCTGCGCCACCGGCCCGAGCGCGACGCCAAGCAGATCCAGTTCCACTACGACGTCTCCGACGACTTCTACGCGCTCTGGCTCGATCCGCGCCGGGTCTACTCGTGCGCGTACTACCGCGATCCGGCGATGACGGTCGCGCAGGCGCAGGAGGCCAAGCTCGAGCACATCTGCGCCAAGCTGATGCTGAAGGAAGGCGAGCGCTTCCTCGACATCGGCGCCGGCTGGGGCGGCCTGCTGCTGCACGCCGCCGAGCGCTACGGCGTTCGCGCCCACGGCATCACGCTCAGCAAGAACCAGCACGCGCACGTCAACAAGCTGATCGCCGAGCGCGGCCTCGGCGGCCGCGTGCGCATGGAGCTGGTCGACTATCGCCAGCTCGACGAGAGCGAGCCGTACGACAAGATCGCCTCGATCGGCATGTTCGAGCACGTCGGGCGCGCGCAGCTCCCGGAGTACTTCGGGAAGATCCGGCGCCTCCTCAAGCCCGGCGGCCTGCTCCTCAACCACGGCATCACCGCCGGCGGCACGCGCAACCACCAGCTCGGCTCGGGGCTCGGTGACTTCATCGACAAGTACATCTTCCCGGGCGGCGAGCTCGAGCACGTCTCGCACGTCCTCGAGCAGACCGCCGACGCCGGCCTCGAGGCGCTCGACGTCGAGAACCTGCGCCCGCACTACGCGAAGACGCTGTGGGCATGGAGCGACGCGCTCGAAGCGCAGCTCGACGCCGCCAGCAAGCTGACGAGCGAGGCGGTGCTGCGCGCCTACCGGCTCTATCTCGCCGGCAGCGCGATGAGCTTCGAGCGCGGCTGGCTCGCGCTGCACCAGATGCTGAGCGCACGCCGCACCGGCGACGTCGATTCGGGGCCGATGCGCGGCGCACAATCGTCGTACCCGTTCAACCGCGCCTACATGTACGCGCCGCGCTGAGCCCGCCGCGACTGCCGATGTACCGATTCAAGTCGAAGGCCGACAGCGACCTGCTCATGATGGGTCCGGTCGGCGACCAGATCCTGCGCATCGTCGGCCGCGAGCCGGCGCCGAAGGGAATCATCGAGGCCGCTGCGCTGCCCGGCGCGATCCGCGCGCTCGAGGAGGCCATCGCCGCAGCCGAGCTCGCGCGCAGCGACAGCAGACGCAACGACAGCGAGGAAGACGAAGAGCGCGGTGCCGAGGCGGTCGGCATCGCGCAGCGCGCCTGGCCGATGCTCGAGATGATGCGGCGCTCGCTCGCCGAGCACGCCGACATCGTCTGGGGCGTCTGAGCGACGACCGCGCACGCCCACGCACATCTGCAGCGAGGAAGACCATGAAGCTCTGGAGCGACAGCTGGCCCAACGGCGAGCGCATCCCGCAGAAATACGCGTGCGGGCGGCTCGAGGGCGCGTCGGGAACGGCGTTCTCCGATGACGTCAACCCGCACCTCGGCTGGAGCGAGCTGCCCGCGGGAACGAAGTCGCTGGTGCTCATCTGCCACGACTTCGACGTGCCGAGCAAGGGCGACGACGTCAACCAGGTCGGTCGCGAGATCCCCGCCGATCTGCCGCGGGTCGACTTCTTCCACTGGCTGCTCGCCGACATCCCGGCGGCGACGAGCGCGATTCCCGAGGGCGCGTTCAGCAACGGCTTCGTCGCCCGCGGCAAGCCCGGTCCGCAGGTCGCGGTTCCCGGCTTCAACGGGGCACGCCAGGGCGTCAACGACTTCACCGGCTGGTTCGCCGGCAACGCCGAGCTCGCCGGCGACTACTTCGGCTATGACGGCCCGTATCCGCCCTGGAACGACTCGCTCGTGCACCACTACGTCTTCACGCTGTACGCGCTCTCGGTGGCGCGCGCGCCGGTCGAAGGGCGCTTCAACGGCGCCGAGCTGCGCCGCGCGATCGACGGCCACGTCCTCGCCGAGGCGATGCACTCGGGGACGTACACGCTGAACCGGCGGCTGCGATGAAGCGCTCGCGGCGCTGACGCGAATGGCCGACGACAGCCAGGCTGCGGGCGCCGACGTCACCCGGATCGTCGCGGTTCGCCACGGCGAAACGGTGTGGAACGCCGAGATGCGGATGCAGGGCCAGCTCGACACGGCCCTCAGCGCGCGCGGCGAGCGCCAGGCGCGGCGGACCGCGGCCGCGCTCGCCGACGAAGGGATCGAGGCGATCGTCTCGAGCGACCTCGTCCGCGCGGCGGCGACCGCGGCGGCGATCGCCGACGTCGTCGGCCTGCCGGTGAGCATCGACACGGGATTGCGCGAGCGCAGCTTCGGCGTCTTCCAGGGCTGGACGTACGCCGAGATCGACGCGCGCTGGCCCGAGGCGGCCGCACGCTGGCGCCACCACGATCCATCGTTCGCACCCGAAGGCGGCGAATCGCTGGTCGAATTCGACACCCGCGCGATCGCAGCGATGACGCGGATCGCCGCGGCAGCGCGCGGCCGCACGATCGCCGTCGTCACCCACGGCGGCGTCCTCGACTGCCTCTACCGCGCCGCGACCGGGCTCGCGCTCGACGCGCCGCGCTCGTGGCAGCTCGGCAACGCCGCGATCAACCGCGTCCTCTTCACCGGCGAGCGCTTCACGCTGGTCGGCTGGAGCGACACCTCGCATCTCGAGGGCGGCACCCTCGACGACGCGAGCGAGGGCGACTGCCCGACCGTGCCGCGGGCGGCCGAATGAGCGGCGCGCCGATCGTGCCGGGAACGCCGGTCGAGGCGATCGACACGCCGGCGCTCGTCGTCGACCTCGACGCGATGGAGACGAACCTCGCGACGATGGCGGCGTTCGCGCGCGAGCATCGCGTGCGCCTCAGGCCGCACGCGAAGATGCACAAGTGCGCGACGATCGCGCGCCTGCAGGTCGCGGCCGGCGCGGTCGGCGTCTGCGTGCAGAAGACGAGCGAGGCCGAAGCGCTCGCCGCCGCAGGCGTCGACGACCTCTACCTCTCCAACGAGGTGATCGACGCCGCCAAGCTCGCGCGGGTCGCCGCGCTCGCGGCGCGCGTCCGCCTCGCGATCGCGGTCGATTCGCTGCTCGGAATCGAGCGGCTCGCCGCGGCGATGGCGGGCAGCGGCGCGACGATCGACGTCTTCGTCGAGGTCGACGTCGGCCACGGCCGCTGCGGCATCGCACCGGCGGCAGCGGGCGAGCTCGCGCAGCAGGTCGTCGCGCACGCGCCGCCCGAAGGCGGCTTGCGCTTCGCGGGGCTGCAGGCGTACCACGGCTCGGCGCAGCACGTTCGCAGCCTCGCCGAGCGCGAGGCTGCCGCGCAGCATGCGGCGGCGCAGGCGCGCGCCGCGCAGGCCGCGATGGGCGCGCTCGGCATCGCGTGCCCGCTCGTCACCGGCGCCGGCACCGGAACGTTCGCGTTCGACGTCGCGAGCGGCGTCTGGGGCGAGCTGCAGGCCGGCAGCTATCTTTTCATGGACCGCGACTACGCCGACAACGACAGCGACGCTTCGCTGCCGCGCTTCGAGCATGCGCTCTTCGTGAAGAGCCGCGTCGTCAGCCGCGGAGCTGCGCACGCCGTGATCGACGCCGGCCACAAGTCGCACGCGATCGACTCCGGCCCGCCGCGCCTGTGGCAGCGCGCCGGCACGTGGGTCAACGGCGGCGACGAGCACGGCATCGTCCGTCCGCCGCCGGGCGGCGATGCGGGAGACCTGCCGGCGCTCGGCGACACGGTCTGGCTCGTCCCCGGGCACTGCGATCCGACCGTCAACCTGCACGACCGCTACGTCTGCGTGCGCGGCGGTCTCGCCGCGGGCGTCGTCGAGGACGTCTGGCCGATCGAGGCGCGCGGCTGCGTCTCCTGAGTGCGCGATGAACGCGATGAGCGAGTCGCAGATCATCGTCCTCGCGACGCCGGTCTTCATGGCGCTGATCGGCGTCGAGCTCGCGGTCGGCTTGGCCCGCGGCAGGAACGGCTACCGCCTGAGCGACGCCCTGTCGAGCATCGGCCTGGGCGTGATGAGCAGGATCGTCGGCCTCTTCACCGCGCTGCTGACGCTCGGCATCTACGCGTGGGTCCACGACCGCTTCGCGATCGCGCAGCTGCCGACGGACTCGGCGTGGACGTGGATCGCGGCGCTCGTCGCGTACGACTTCCTCTACTACTGGCACCACCGCGCCGGCCACCGCGTCGCGCTGCTCTGGGCGGCGCACGTCGTCCACCACCAGAGCGAGGACTACAACCTGTCGACGGCGCTCCGGCAGACGTCGAGCGGCTGGCTCGCCGGCTGGATCTTCTACCTGCCGATGGCGCTCGCGGGCTTTCCGCCGCTCGTCTTCGGCGTCGTCGCGCTGATCGACTTGCTCTACCAGTTCTGGGTCCACACCGAGCAGGTCGGCAGGCTCGGCTGGTTCGACCGCTGGTTCTGCGCGCCGAGCAACCACCGCGTCCACCACGCCGTCAACGACCGCTACCTCGACCGCAACTACGGCGGCGTCTTCATCGTCTGGGACCGCGTCTTCGGCACCTACGCCCAAGAAGACCGCGCCGAGCCGTGCGTCTACGGCACGCGCGCGCCGTTGCGCAGCTGGAATCCGGTGCGGGCGAACCTGCAGGTCTACGCCGAGCTCGCGCGCGACGCTGCGCGCGCGCGGCGCTGGGCCGACAAGGTGCGCGTCTGGTGGAAGCCGCCGGGCTGGCGCCCCGACGACGTCGCGGCGCGCTGGCCGAAGCCGCCGTTCGCGGT
>DASSRF010000323.1:0-3393 GCA_035701945.1 Caldimonas sp.
GCCTCGAAGCGCTCGTCGACCTCTACGGCGACGACGCGACGCTCGCCGAAGCGGCGCGCCGCCTTCCCGAGCGTGCCCCGATCGCGCGCGCGCTCGACGAGCTGCGCCGCCTCGCGGCGCATGCACGCGATGCGCATCCGCGCGCCCGCGTCGGCTTCGACCTCGCCGACTCGAGCGGCTACGCGTACTACAGCGGCGCCCGCTTCGCGGCGTACGCGCGCGGCGCGAGCGACGCGATCGCGCGCGGCGGCCGCTACGACGAGGTCGGCGCGATCTTCGGCCGCAACCGCCCCGCGGTCGGCTTCGGCCTCGACGTCAAGGACCTCGCGCTGCTGTCGTCGCCGCCGCCGGCGGTCGAGCCGATCGTCGCGCCGCGCAGCGACGACGTCGCGCTGCGCGACGCGGTGCGGGCGCTGCGCGAGCGCGGCGAGATCGTCGTCGCCGCGCTCGACGGCGACGGCGCGTCCGCCGACCGCCGCCTCGTTTCCTCGGACGGCCGCTGGGTCGTCGCGCAACACTGACCGCCATGCATGCAGGGACTCCGGCGGTCGCCGCCGGCCGCAACGTCGTCGTCGTCGGCACCCAGTGGGGCGACGAAGGCAAGGGCAAGGTCGTCGACTGGCTGACCGACCACGCGCAGACGGTGGTGCGCTTCCAGGGCGGCCACAACGCCGGCCACACGCTCGTCATCGACGGCGTCAAGACCGCGCTGCAGCTGATCCCGTCCGGGATCATGCGGCCGGGCGTCGCGTGCTGCATCGGCAACGGCGTCGTCGTCGATCCGCAGCACCTGCTCGGCGAGATCGCGCGGCTCGAGGCGATGGGGCTCGACGTGCGCTCGCGCCTCCTCGTCAGCGAGTCGTGCCCGCTGATCCTGCCGTTCCACGTCGAGGTCGACAAGGCGCGCGAGCAGCTGCGCGAGACGAGCGGCGCCGGCAAGATCGGCACCACCGGCAAGGGCATCGGCCCGGCCTACGAGGACAAGGTCGCGCGGCGCGCGCTGCGCGTCCAGGACCTGAAGCACCCCGGGCGGTTCGCTGCCAAGCTGCGCGAGCTGCTCGCGATGCACAACTTCGTCCTCGAGCACTGGCTGCACGCCAAGCCGCTCGCGTTCGAGCCGATGTACGACGCCGCGATGCGCGCCGCGGACGCGCTCCTGCCGATGATCGGCGACGTCGGCTACGCGATCCACAACGCGCACCGAGCCGGCGCCAACGTCCTCTTCGAAGGCGCGCAGGGGACGCTGCTCGACATCGACCACGGCACGTATCCGTACGTGACGTCGAGCAACTGCGTCGCCGGCAACGCCGCGGCGGGGTCGGGCGTCGGACCCGACCTGCTGCACTACATCCTCGGCATCACCAAGGCGTACACGACGCGCGTCGGCGGCGGGCCGTTCCCGACCGAGCTGCCGATCGACGTGCCGGGTTCGATCGGCCACCATCTCTCCGAGGTCGGCCAGGAGCGCGGCACGGTCACCGGCCGCGCGCGCCGCTGCGGCTGGCTCGACGCGGCGCTCCTCAAGCGCTCGATCATCATCAACGGCATCTCGGGTCTGTGCATCACCAAGCTCGACGTCCTCGACGGCATCCCCGAGATCAAGGTCTGCGTCGGCTACGAGCTGCGCGGCAAGCGGATCGACATCCTCCCGCTCGACGCCGACGACATCGCGGCATGCGTCCCGGTGTACGACACGCTGCCGGGATGGAGCGAGAGCACGTTCGGCGCGACGCGCTGGGACGCGCTGCCGGCCAACGCGCGCCGCTACCTCGAGCGCGTCGCCGACTTCATCGGCGCGCCGATCGACATGGTCTCGACCGGCCCGGACCGCGAGCACACGATCCTGCTGCGCCACCCGTACCTGCCCGATGCAGCCCAGACTGCGCCCGGGCAGCAGCGGCTTTTCGCATCTTCCTGAACCGCCGAGGTCACGATGCTCACCGACGACGGCAAACATCTTTACGTCTCGTGGGACGAGTACCACCTGCTGATCGAGCGCCTCGCGCTCAAGATCGACGCGTCGGGCTGGCAGTTCGACCAGATCCTGTGCCTCGCGCGCGGCGGCATGCGCCCGGGCGACATCATCTCGCGCGTCTTCGACAAGCCGCTCGCGATCATGGCGACGAGCTCGTACCGCGCCGAGGCCGGCACGATCCAGGGCCGGCTCGACATGGCCAAGTACATCACGCTGCCGCGCGGCGAGCTCGCCGGCCGCGTGCTCCTCGTCGACGACCTGGCCGATTCCGGGATCACCTTGCGCGCGGTCGTCGACCGCCTGCGCGGCATGCCGTCGATCACCGAGCTGCGCTCGGCGGTGATCTGGACCAAGGGCGTCTCGACGTACACGCCGGACTACTACGTCGAGCTGCTGCCGACGAGCCCGTGGATCCACCAGCCGTTCGAGGAGTACGACGAGCTCCGCCCGGCCGGGCTGGCGAGAAAATTCCAGATCTAGACAGACAAAAACAAAAGGGCCGGCAAAGCCGGCCCGCTGTTCCACCCACGTTCTTTGGTGCCCAGGAAGGGACTCGAACCCCCACGGAGTTACCCGCTAGTACCTGAAACTAGTGCGTCTACCAATTCCGCCACCTGGGCATCAGGCAACCACGGACTTTATCATCAAAGCAACATCCAAGACCGCTGCAACAGGCGGCAACGAGCTCCTCGCCGAAGTCGAGGGCACCGTCCAGGGCCATCGCGACGGCCACGGCTTCGTCGTCCGCGACGACGACCAGCCCGACGTCTATCTCTCCGCACAGGAGATGAAGAGCGTGCTGCACCGCGACCGCGTGCGCGCGCGCATCGTCCGCTACGACAAGAAGGGCCGGCCCGAAGGCCGCGTCCTCGAGATCCTCGAGCGCAAGAAGACGCCGATCATCGGCCGCCTGCTGCACGAGAGCGGCATCTGGCTGCTCGCTCCCGAGGACACGCGCTACGGCCAGGACATCATCGTGCCGAAGAACGGCATCGCCGACGCCAAGGCCGGGCAGGTCGTCGCGATCGAGCTGATGGAGCCGCCGTCGATGCACTCGCAGCCGGTCGGCCGCGTCACCGAGGTGCTCGGCGAGATCGACGACCCCGGCATGGAGATCGAGATCGCGGTGCGCAAGTACGAGGTGCCGCACGTCTTCTCGGACGCCGCGCTCGCGCAGGCCGCGGCGCTGCCGTCGGAAGTGCGCGCCGCCGACCGGAAGGGCCGCGTCGACCTCACCGACGTCGCGCTCGTCACGATCGACGGCGAGGACGCGCGCGACTTCGACGACGCGGTCTACTGCGAGCCGGCGCGCATCGGCCGCGTCAAGGCGCCGAACGCCTGGCGTCTGGTCGTCGCGATCGCCGACGTCAGCCACTACGTCAAGCCGGGCGAGCCGCTCGACGACGACGCCTACGAGC
>DASSRF010000324.1:0-2204 GCA_035701945.1 Caldimonas sp.
CAGATCCTCGGTGGCTTCACGGTCGGCGACAACGCTCGCGTCGGCTCGAGCGCGGTCGTGCTGAAGCCGGTGCCGCCGGGAGCGACGGCGGTCGGCAACCCGGCGCGCATCATCCTCGCCGAGGACGAAGCCACGCGCGAGGCGAGCGCCGCCAGGATGGGCTTCTCGGCGTACGGCGTGACGCAGGGCGACGATCCGGTGTCGCAGGCGATGAAGGGGCTGATCGACAACGCGTCGGGCCACGAGCACCAGATCGCGCTGCTCTGGCAGGCGATCGAGAAGCTGTCGTCGCGCACGCGCGAGCTGCCGAGCGAGGACTGCGTGCCCGGCGAGGCGCACACCACCGAGACGTTCGACGCCGAGCGGCTGAACCGGCTGGTGAAATAGACACGGGCCGGCGCGCTGCGCGCGCTACGGCCGGGCGCGTTTCGCGCTCTACGGCGGCGCGCGTCTCGCCCGTTCGGCGATCGCCGACTTCGGCCGGAACGCGGCGCACACCGCGTCGTCGGTCTCGATGTACGGCCCGCCGATGAGGTCGACGCAATACGGCACCGCGGCGAAGATGCCCGCCACCGGCGGCGACGCCGAAGCGAGACCGCCGAGCGTCTCGGCGATCGCCTTCGGCTGCCCGGGCAGGTTGATGACGAGCGCGTTGCCGCGGATCACCGCGACCTGCCGCGACAGGATCGCGGTCGGGACGAACGCGAGCGAGATGCGCCGCATCTGCTCGCCGAAGCCGGGCATCTCCCGTGTCGCGACGGCGAGCGTCGCCTCGGGGGTGACGTCGCGCGGCGCGGGGCCGGTGCCGCCGGTGGTGAGGACGAGATCGCACTTCGCGTCGTCGACGAGCGAGCGCAGCGCCGCGCTGATCAACTCCTGCTCGTCGGCGACGAGGCGGGTCTCCCAGTCGACCGGGTTGAGGATCGCGCGCGCGAGCCAGTCGCGCAGCGCCGGGATGCCCTTGTCCTCGTAGACGCCGGCGGACGCGCGGTCGCTCACCGAGACGAGGCCGATGCGGACGCGGTCGCGCGTGCTCGTCGAGCTCTGGTCAGCCATCGCGCTCGTGCTCGCGGATGAAGCGGAACAGCTCGCGGTACGCGCGGCCGCTGCGCTGTTCGGGCGCGCTCGCGGCGTCCTTGCGCGCGTTGCGGACGAGCGTGCGCAGCTGCTGCACGTCGGCGTCGGCGTGCTCGCGCGCGAAGCGCGTCGTCGCCGCGTCGTCGGCAATCAGCTCGGCGCGCCAGCGCTCGGCGGCATGCAGCGCGAGCGAGTCGCGCGCGCGGCCGAGCTGCCGCTCGGCGACGGCTGCGCGCGCGAGCTCGACGTCGGCCGAGCGCATGAGCTTGCCGATCAGCTGCATCTGGCGGCGAAGCGCCTCGTGGCTGCGGATCCGGCGCGCGCCGCGAAGCGCGTCGACGAGCGTCTCGTCGAGCCCGAGCGATGCGAGATGCTCGTCGCCGAGCTCGAGCAGCGATTCGCCGAGCGCCTGGAGGTCGTGCGACTCGACCTTGCGCCTGGTCTTGCTCGGGCGCTCGGAGGCGGCGGCTGCACGGCGATCGTCGTCGGCATCCGCGGCGGGGCGTGCAGTCATCGCGAACGGCAAGATGGGAGAAGGGCGCGGCGCTCGTCGCTATCATAGTCGCCGCCCTGCGCACGGGCCGCCGCGTCTCGCCGCGTTCGCGCCCGACACCGATCCATGGCCATCGCACCTGCGGCCTCCGAGCCGACTACTTCCGGCTTCGCGTACACGCGCGAGCGTTTCCGCGAGCTCGTCGAGACGTGCCTGCAGCGCGCCAGGTCGCTCGGCGCGAGCGACGCCGTCGCCGAGGTGTCCGAGGGCGTCGGCCTCTCGGTCTCGGTGCGCAAGGGCGCGACCGAGAACATCGAGCGCAACCGCGACAAGTCGATCAGCGTCACCGTCTACGTCGGCAAGCGCCGCGGCAACGCGAGCACCTCCGACTTCTCGCGCGCGGCGCTCGAGCAGACCGTGCAGGCGGCGCACGACATCGCGCGCTTCACGTCGGAGGACCCTGCGGCGGGGCTGCCCGACGAGGGCGACCTCGCCGACGCCGGCGCCGCGGCCCGCGATCTCGACCTCTTCCATCCGTGGGCGATCGACGCCGAGGAGGCGATCGCGCTCGCGGCGCGTTGCGAAGCGGCGGCGCTCGCGGTCGACCGCCGCATCACGAACTCCGAGGGCGCCG
>DASSRF010000325.1:0-7325 GCA_035701945.1 Caldimonas sp.
GCCTGCACCCGGACCGCGGCGGCCGAGGGCCACCGGCCGCGCGACGCCGCGCTGCAGCGCTTCCGCGCGATGCTCGTCGACCGCAGCTCGACGCTGACCGCGTCGATGCTGCGCGATCTCGAGGCAGGCGGTCGCACCGAAGGCGCGCACATCGTCGGCGACATGCTGCGCCGCGCGCGCGCGGCCGGGATCGATCCCGGGCCGCTGCGCGCAGCGTGGTGCCATCTGCAGGCAGCCGAGCGGGTCCGCGAACGCGCGCTCGCTGCCTCGACGGGCGCCGCGGCGCGCTCCTGAGCGCGCCGGCGCACGCCGGCGCCGGGACATCGCCGCCAGCGCGGCGCGCGGCACTCCCCGCCTGCGCGCAGGCATTCGTGCACAGCGTCACGTCCTGCACGCGTGCATATGTGGCACTGCGCGCGACAGCGCGCCGTCGAGCTCACCCGCGCGCCGACAATCGTGGCAGGCACCCGGTGCGCCGCTTCGCCGACGGCGGGCGGTCGAATTCGAGCAACGACAGCGCCGGGTCGACAACGCTCTCGGAGGCACGCGGGTCGTCCACCATCGTCACGCGCGAACACGTCGCACAAGCCAATGCAGCAGCACCACCGCTCCCCGGCTCGACGCCCAGGCCTTCGCGCGCTCGCCAGCGCGGCGATCGCCGTCGGCGTGCTGCACGGATCGCCGTGCGCCGCGCAGGCGACCGACCACCTGCGCATCGTCGGCGGCCTCGGCCAGCTCAACCAGTACACGCGCCACGAGGAGCCGTTCTGGACGCAGCAGCTGAAGGCGCTGAGCGGCGGCCGCGCGACCGCCGAGATCGTCCCGTTCGACCGCGCCGGCATCAAGGGCCAGGAGATGCTGCGCTTCATCCAGCTCAACGTCGTCTCGTTCGGGACCGCGCTGCTCAACCTCAGCTCGGTCGTCGAGGTCGAGATCGGCGCACCCGACCTCGCCGGCCTCAACCCCGACGTCGCGACGCTGCGGCGCAGCATCGCGGCGTACCGGCCGAAGATGCAGCAGGTGCTGCGCGACCGCTACGGCAGCGAGCTGCTCGCCGTCTACGCGTACCCGGCGCAGGTGACCTTCTGCGCCAAGCCGCTCACCGGCCTCGCCGACCTCAAGGACCGACGCATCCGCGTCTCGAGCGCGACCCAGTCGGACTGGGTCACGGCGCTCGGCGCGACTCCGGTGCAGACGCCGTTCAACGAGATCGTCGCCGCCGTCAAGAGCGGCAACGTCGACTGCGTCATCACGGGAACGATGTCGGGCAACACGATCGGCCTGCACGAGGTGACGACGCACCTGCACACGATGCCGGTCAACTGGGGCGTCGCGATGTTCGTCGCCAACGGCTCGGCATGGTCGTCGCTGTCGAAGGAGACGCAGGAGCTGCTGCGCCGCGAGCTGCCCAAGCTCGAGCAGGCGATCTGGACCGAAGCCGAGAACGAGACGAGCAACGGCATCGCGTGCAACACCGGAGCGACGGGCTGCGTCGGCGGGCGTCCGGGCCGCATGGTCGTCGTCCGCGCGACCGCCGCCGACGATGCCAAGCGGCAGGAGATCTTCGTCAAGAACGTGCTGCCGGCGTATCTGAAGCGCTGCGGCCCGCGCTGCACGCAGGTGTGGAACCAGACCGTCGGCTCCTCGAGCGGCGTCACGTTGCCCTGACCGGCACGGTGACGCAGCGCCAGACGACGTAGATGCACGCCGCCCGACTCGTCGCAGCGATCTGGAGCGCGGTGACGCTGCTCGTCATCGCCACCGCGGCTGCGACGGGCTGGCTGATCGAGCACGGCGAGCACGAGGCGATCGGCGAAGCCGAGCTGCGCATGCAGCGCTTCGCGAGCGGCGCCGAGGCGGCGCTCAACCGCACGATGATCGGCGTCGACCTGCTGCTGCAGGACATGGGCGAGCTGATCGCGCCCGAGGGCGTCTTCGAGCGCGCCGCGGCCGAGCGGCGGCTGCAGGCGGCCGAGCGGCGCGACCTCACCTACCGCGACCTGATCGTGCTCGACCCCGCAGGCAAGGTCGTCGCGTCGGCGACCGAGCAGAGCGCGCGGCTCGGCGTGCCGCTGCCGGCCAAGTTCATCCAGGACGCGCTCACGCAAGCCTCGCCGACGCTGGCGATCAGCTCGCCGGTGCTGAACTTCGCGACGTCGGAGCGCGCGATCTACTTCGCGCGGCCGTTCAGGCTCGGCAACGGGCCGCGCATGCTCGCGCTCGCCGAGGTGCCGGTCTCGAGCCTGACGACGATCCTCGCCCAGTCGATCCAGATCCCGGGGCTCGAGGTCACGCTCGAACGCGTGAACGGCGAGCTGCTGGCGAGCGTGCCGCCGAACGACCAGCTCGGCGCGCTGCTCGGCACGTCGCTGCCGGCGCCGGCGCTGAGCGGAACCGCGCTGCACATCCCGGGGCGTCTCGACGGCGCGCCTTCGATCGTCGCCGCGCGACCGGCGCTCTATCCCTCGATCCGCCTCACCGCCGGGATCCCGAAGGACGCCGCGCTCGCCGACTGGCGCCAGGCGCGCAACCAGGTCCTGAGCGTCGGCGTCGCGCTGATCGCGATGCTGCTCGCCGCCGGCTACGCCGCGCACTGGCAGCTCGGCCGGCTGTCGCGTGCGCGCCTCGAGCTGGCGCGCGCGAAGAACATCATGGACCGAGCGCTGGCGTCGATGGGCGACGGCTTCCTGCTGTGCGACTCGCAGGACCGCGTCGTCGCCTGGAACGCGCGCTATCTCGAGATGTTTCCGACGGTGCGGATGGTGATCGGCGTCGGCGTCGAGTTCCGCACCATCGCCGAGGCGAGCGCGGCGACGATCGCACCCGAGCCGGACCAGGAAGCCGAGCGGCTGGCATGGATCGAGGCGCGGCTGGCGCAGCACCGCGCCGGCGACGGCACGTTCGAGCAGGACCTCGCCGACGGCAGCGTCATCCACGTCGTCGAGCGGCGCACGCTCGACGGCGGCACCGTCAGCGTGATGCGGGACATCACCAAGGCCGAGCGCGAGCTCGCGCGCGCCAAGGCCGCGGCCGAAGCGTCGAACGAGGCGAAGTCGCAGTTCCTCGCCGCGATGAGCCACGAGATCCGCACGCCGCTGAACGGCGTGCTCGGCATGAACAGCCTGCTGATGCAGACGCAGCTCTCCGAGCAGCAGCTCGGCTACGTGCGCACGATCCGCAGCTCCGGCAACGCGCTGCTCGCGCTCATCAACGACATCCTCGACCTGTCGCGCGTCGAGGCCGGGCGCCTCGAGCTCGTGCTCGCCGAGTTCGACCCGCGCCGCCTCGTCGACGAGGTCGCCGCCTCGGTCGCGACGCGCGCGCACGAGAAGGGGCTTGCCTTCAAGGTGCGCTACCAGAGCGGCCTGCCCGCGGTCCTGGTCGGCGACGAAGGGCGGATGCGCCAGGTGCTCTTCAACCTGATCGGCAACGCCGTCAAGTTCACCGAGCAGGGCTCGGTGACGGTGCAGGTCGACTACCGCGACGTCGGCCACGACCGCGTCCTGCTCGAGGTCGCCGTCGCCGACACCGGCATCGGCATCGACCAGGCGGCACTGCCGTCGCTCTTCGAGCGCTTCCGCCAGGCCGACAGCGGCATCAGCCGCCGCTACGGCGGCTCGGGCCTCGGGCTCGCGATCTGCCGCGGCCTGCTCGACCTGATGGGCGGCACGATCGCGGTCGAGACCGAGGTCGGCTCGGGGAGCACGTTCCGCATCTCGGTCGAGCTGCAGCGCGGCCAGTCGTCGCAGATCATCGGCGCCGAGTCGCGCTTCGAGCCCGATCGCTCGATGGAAGGGGGGCTGCGCATCCTCGTCGCCGAGGACAACGAGATCAACCAGCTCGTCATCTGCGCGATGCTCGCGCAGCTCGGCCACAGCTCCGACCTCGCGCGCGACGGCCACGAGGTGCTCGCCAAGGTGCAGGCGTCGTCGTACGACCTCGTGCTGATGGACATCCAGATGCCCAACCTCGACGGCCTCGCCGCCGCGCGCGCGATCCGCGCCCTCGACGGGCCGACCTCGCAGATCCCGATCATCGCGCTCACCGCCAACACGATGGTCGAGGACCGGCAGACGTATCTCGAGGCCGGAATGGACGACCACGTCGCCAAGCCGATCGACATCAAGCGCCTCGCGCGCGCGATCGGCGGCGTCGTCGAGTTGCAGCGGCAGTCGCAGTACTAGCCGGGCCGGCGCTCGCGGCCGAGGCCGCCGCGGCCGGTCACGAGCGCAGCAGCTCGTTGATGCTGGTCCGCGAGCGGGTCTGCGCGTCGACCTTCTTGATGATGACGGCGCACGACGTGCTGTAGCTGCCGTCCGCCGAAGGCAGCGTGCCGGGGACGACGACCGAGCCGGCGGGGACGCGGCCGTAGCTCACCTGCCGGGTCGCGCTGTCGTAGATCTTCGTGCTGCGTCCGATCCGGACGCCCATCGCGACGACCGAGTTCTCCTCGACGATGATGCCCTCGGCGAGCGCGGCGTGCGCGCCGACGAAGCAGTTGTCCTCGACGATCGTCGGGTGCGCCTGCATCGGCTCGAGGACGCCGCCGATCGAGACGCCCATGCTCAGGTGGACGTCCTTGCCGATCTGCGCGCACGAGCCGACGCTGACCCAGCTGTCGACCATCGTGCGCTCGTCGACGTAGGCGCCGATGTTGACGAAGCTCGGCAGCACGACGACGTCGCGCGCGAGGTAGGCGCCGTGCCGGATCATCGCCGGCGGCACCGTGCGCACGCCGGTGGCGCGCATGTCGCCTTCGTCGAAGCCGGAGAACTTGGAGTCGACCTTGTCGAAGTACGACATGCCGCCGGCGCTGATCAGCTTGCTGTCGTTGAGGCGAAACGACAGCAGCACCGCCTTCTTGATCCACTGGTTGACCGACCATTCGCCGACCGCGTGTCGCTCGGCGACGCGGATGCGGCCGGCGTCGAGCGCGTCGGTCACCCACTCGACGGCGTCGTAGACGAGCCGCGGCTGGACGCCGCCGGGACCGGAGGCCCAGGCGTGGTCGATGATGCGGGCGACCTCGTTGAGGGTCGAGGGGTCGATCGCGGCGAAGCCTGACTGGCTGTTCTGCGCGCGAACGCTGGAAGCGTAGGACATGCGAGGCGACTCCGAGAGCAGAAGCGCTCGGCCGACGATATTCGCGGTCGCCCCCGCCAGCCAGCGGGGTCGCTCGCAGCGTGAAAGATTTCGCGCCGAAGTGCGCAGAAATGCTCAGGGACGCGCCGCGGCTTCGCGGCGCGCGTATCGCGCGCGCACCAGCGTCGCGAGGACGCCGGCGCCGACGATCGCGACCATGCCGGTCGCGGCCAGCCACGTCACGCGGTCGTCGAAGAGGACGATGCCGTAGAGGTACGAGAACGCGATGCCGAGGTACTGCAGGCTGGCGGTGACGAGCGTGTTGCCGCGGGCGTACGCGCGCGTCAGCAGCAGTTGCGCCGCGGTCGCGAGCACGCCGATCGCGAGCAGCAGCGCCAGCCCGGCAACGCTGTGCGCGTGCCAGCCGGTCACGGTGGCGATCGCGGCGCCGCCGATCGCGCCGCCGATGGAGAAATAGAAGACGATCCGGCTCTCGGTCTCGCCCGCCCTGCCGAGCGCCGCGACCTGCAGGTAGCCGAGCGCAGAGATCATTCCCGACAACAGGCCCAGCACCCCGCCCCAGAGCTGGCCCTGCTCCATCGTCGGCCGCAGGACGAGGACGACGCCGGCGAAGCCGATGACGGCGGCGACGCCGAGCGCATGGTCGGCGGCGCGCCTGCCGACCACGGCCGCGCCGCCGACGACGAAAAGCGCGAGCCACAGCGACGACGTGTAATTCAGCGTCATCGCGGTCGCGAGCGGCAGCGCCGCGATCGAGTAGAACCAGAGGCACAGTGCCGTCACCCCGGTGGCGCTGCGCAGCACGTGCCGCGCGAGGATCGGCGTTCGCAGCGTCTCGCCGCGCCAGCGGCTGACGAGGAAGATGAGCACAGCGCCGACGATGCCGCGGTACATCACGATCTCGCCGCTGCTGTAGCGCGCGGCGGCGAGCTTGATGCAGACGCCCATCGTCGCGAACAGCAGCGACGCGGCGACGACGAGCCACGACGAGGATCGCACGGCGATCTCGGCGATGCGCTCGCGCGCGCGACCCGGCGCGCTGCCGTCGCCTGCTGCGCCCGTCGGCGCGCGCTGCGCGGAGCCGCTCAGCGCTCGCCGCCTGTCGCGCCGACGGGCGCGAGCGTCGCCAAGAGCGGCGCGACGCGGGCCGCCACCGCGATCGCGAGCGCGGCGGCTTCGAGGGGGCTGGCAGGCACGAGAGCTCCTTCTTCGAAGTCGTTCGCGAACGAGCGTAGCGCCGCCGCGGCGGCCCTGCCAGCGGACGGACCCGATCGACGCGTGCTCGCCTGGAGCGTTGTCGCGACACGCGAACTTTGCTAGCGTTCGCGCCCCATCGACAGGAGCCGAGATGACCGCAGCTGCGAACCCGAACCGAGCGCTCTGGGAAAAGGGCGACTTCACGCGCATCGCCGCGACGATGCGCGACAGCGGCGATGCGCTCGTGCGCTCGTTCGGCATCGTGCGCGGAATGAAGGTGCTCGACCTCGGCTCGGGCGACGGCACGACCGCGGTGCCCGAGGCGCGGCTCGGCGCCGACGTCGTCGCCGTCGACATCGCGTCGAACCTCGTCGCCGCCGGCAACCGCCGCGCACGCGAGCTCGGCCTCGCCAACCTGCGCTTCCAGCAAGGCGACGCGTGCGAGCTGCGCGATCTCGCCGACAAGAGCTTCGATCTCGTCGTCGCGATCTTCGGCGCGATGTTCGCGCCCAGGCCGTTCGAGGTCGCCCGGGAGATGGTGCGCGTCACCAAGCGGGGCGGCCGTGTCGTCATGGGCAACTGGATCCCGGACGACCCGACGCTCGTCGCCCAGATCCTCAAGATCAGCTCGGCGTATTCGCCGCCGCCGCCCGAAGGCTTCGTCAGCCCGATGACGTGGGGCGTCGAGAGCCACGTCCGCGAGCGCTTCGCCGCTGCCGGAGTTCCGGGCGACGCGGTGCGCTGCGTCCCCGAGACGTTCACGTTCGACTTCGCCGGCACTCCCGAGCAGTTCGTCGCCGACTTCCGCGACTACTACGGGCCGACGATGAACGCGTTCGACGCCGCCGCCAGGAACGGCCGCGCCGACGCGCTGCAGCGCGAGCTCGAGGCGCTCTTCCGCGAGCACAACACGAGCGGCAGCGCGACGCGAACCGTGATCCCGGCGACCTACCTGCGCGTCACCGCGACGGTCGCCTGAGCGCAGCGCGGCGCGCGCTCAGCGCGCCGTCGCCGCGACGCGCTCG
>DASSRF010000326.1:0-3476 GCA_035701945.1 Caldimonas sp.
AAGAAGGTCGCGCAGCTCGGCTCGGGCACGTCGGTGGGCGAGATGGCGTACCTCGCGCCGAGCGCCGAGCTGAAGAAGCACAGCACCGACGTCATCGTCACCGAGCCGGCGACGACGATCTCGTTCACTCCCGAGACGCTCGTGCAGCTGAGCCCGAACACCCGGCACCTGTTCCACGACTCGTTCATCAAGGTGCTCGTCCGGCGCCTGCACGCCGCGCACGAAGCGCTCGCGCATCCGCGTCGGATCTTCTAGCGCCGAGTCAACGTCGAGGCCGCGGCCGCCGTTGAAGAGGCTTGCGCCGCCTTGCCGCGCGCGAGCGCCGTGTGGTCCAATCCCGCCCGGCTGCCGCGCAGCGGCGCGGCTTCGAACCCCAACCCGGAGACGTTCATGAAGCACCTGATCACGCTGTCGGCCGCCGTCCTGCTCGCCTGCTCGACCTCGGCGTTCGCCAACTCGCACAAGGAAGCGCCGGGGATGGCGGCGAGCGGCGCGATGGCCGGCGGTGCGATGGCCGGTGGCGGCGGCAGCTGCGCGGCGATGGCAGCCGAGAAGAAGCTCGCCGGCGCCGCCAAGAACAGCTTCGTCAAGAAGTGCGAGAGCGACGCGACCGCGGCGTGCGATGCGAAGGCGGCCGAGAAGAAGCTCGCCGG
Organism: Caldimonas sp.; assembly: GCA_035701945.1. Taxonomy (GTDB): domain Bacteria; phylum Pseudomonadota; class Gammaproteobacteria; order Burkholderiales; family Burkholderiaceae_C; genus Schlegelella_A. Next base: position 654 of record DASSRF010000326.1, read on the forward strand.
CGCCGCCAAGGCGAGCTTCACCAAGAAGTGCGTCGCTGACGCGAAGTAGCAGCCGCGCTCGCGCCGCCCGCGGGGTGCCGAGGGCGAGTAGCTGAGCGCCGGGCGCCTTGCGGCGCTTGGCGTAAATTGGCGCCATGGAATCCCTGCCGGCCCGGGCGCCGCGGGCCGTGCTCTTCGATGCGTACGGCACGCTCTTCGACGTCTACAGCATCGCCGCTGCGGCCGAGCGGCGCTTTCCCGGCCACGGCGATCGCCTCGCCGTCCTCTGGCGCGACAAGCAGATCGAGTACACGCGGCTGACGTCGATGAGCGGCCGGCCGCGGTCGTTTCGCGACTGCACCCTCGGCGGGCTTCGCTACGCGGTGCGCCGCTTCGGCCTCGCGCTCGACGGCGACGGCGAGCGCGAGCTGATGGCGGCCTACGAGCACCTCGCGCTCTTCCCGGAGAACCGCGCCGTCCTCGTCGAGCTGCGCCGGCGCGGCGTTCGCGCCGGCATCCTCAGCAACGGCGACCGCGACATGCTCGCCGCCGCCGTCGCCAACGCCGACCTCGGCGCGCTCGTCGACCCGGTGCTGAGCGTCGAGGGCAGCGGCCGCTTCAAGACCGATCCGGCGACCTACGCGATCGGCACGCGCGCGCTCGCGCTCGCCCCCGCCGACGTCGTGTTCGTGTCGAGCAACTGCTGGGACGCGATCGGCGCGACCTGGTTCGGCTACACGACGCTCTGGATCAACCGCTTCGGCCTGCCGCTCGACGAGCTCGGCGCGACACCTTCGCGCATCGGCACGCGGCTCGACGACGTGCTCGATTTCTTCTCTCCGGAACCAACGCCATGACGACCACGCTCGACCTTCCTGCCGGTGTGCAGATCAACGCTCCGATCCTGCCCGGATTCGAGACCATCCTGACGCGGCCCGCGCTCGAGCTCGTCGCGACGCTCCACCGCGACTTCGACCCGCGCCGCCAGCAGCTGCTCGAGCTGCGGCGCGAGCGCGCCAGGCGGCTCGACGCCGGCGAGCGCCCCGACTTCCTCGCCGAGACGGCCGACATCCGCGCCGGCGACTGGAAGATCGATCCGGTGCCGAAGGCGCTCGAGTGCCGCCGCGTCGAGATCACCGGGCCGGTCGACGCGAAGATGGTCATCAACGCATTCAACTCGGGCGCCGACTCGTACATGACCGACTTCGAGGACTCGAACTCGCCGTCGTGGACGAACCAGATCCAGGGCCAGATCAACATCAAGGCGGCGATCCGGCGCACGCTCACCTTCGCGCAGGAGTCCCCCGGGGGAACGAAGACCTACAAGCTGAACGACAAGGTCGCGACGCTGCAGGTGCGGCCGCGCGGCTGGCACCTCGACGAGAAGCACGTCCTCGTCGACGGCAAGAGGGTGCACGGCGGCATCTTCGACTTCGCGCTCTTCATGTTCCACAACGCCACGGAGCTGCTCGCGCGCGGCGCCGGCCCGTACCTCTACCTGCCCAAGGTCGAGAGCCACCTCGAGGCGCGGCTGTGGAACGAGATCTTCGTGACGACGCAGAACCACCTCGGCCTGCCGCGCGGCTCGGTGCGCGCGACGGTGCTGATCGAGACGATCCTCGCCGCCTTCGAGATGGACGAGATCCTGTGGGAGCTGCGCGAGCACTCGGCCGGCCTCAACGCCGGGCGCTGGGACTACATCTTCAGCTGCATCAAGAAGTTCAAGAGCGACCGCGAGTTCTGCCTCGCCGACCGTGCCAAGGTGACGATGACCGCGCCGTTCATGCGCTCGTACGCGCTGCTGCTGCTGCAGACGTGCCACAAGCGCGGCGCGCCGGCGATCGGCGGCATGAGCGCGCTGATCCCGATCAGGAACGACCCGGTGAAGAACGAGAAGGCGATGGCCGGGATCATCGAGGACAAGCGCCGCGACGCCGAGGACGGCTACGACGGCGGCTGGGTCGCGCACCCGGGGCTCGTCGAGCCGGCGATGAAGGAGTTCGTCAGGGTCCTCGGCGATCGCCCGAACCAGTTCGCCAAGCAGCGCCCGGACGTCCACGTCAAGGCCGCCGACCTGCTCGACTTCCGTCCCGAGAAGCCGATCACCGAAGAGGGCCTCAGGATGAACATCAACGTCGGCATCCACTACCTGGGCGCCTGGCTCGCCGGCAACGGCTGCGTGCCGATCCACAACCTGATGGAAGACGCCGCGACCGCCGAGATCAGCCGCTCGCAGGTGTGGCAGTGGATCCGCTCGCCCAAGGGCGTCCTCGACGACGGCCGCAAGGTGACCGCCGAGCTCGTCCGCCAGCTCGTTCCCGAGGAGCTCGCCAAGATCAAGGCGGGCGGCTTCATCGGCCGGTTCGACCGCGCCGCCGAGATCTTCACGCAGATGAGCACCCAGGAAGCGTTCGCCGAGTTCCTGACGCTGCCGCTCTACGAAGAGATCTGATGCACGCGGCTCGCCGAGCCGGACGATGAGGCGACCGCTCGGCGCGCTCGCGTTCGCAGCGGCGCTCGCCGCGTGCGCGACGATCGTCCGACCGGTCTCCGGCATCGACGTCGCCGGCGGCGACGCTTCGGTGCGGCCGCAGGACGACCTCTATCGCCGCGTCAACGGCACCTGGCTGAAGACGGTCCAGATCCCCGCCGACAAGTCGTACATCGGCTCGTGGGAGGAGATCGCCGACGCGATCCAGCTCCAGCTGCGCGCGATCGTCGAAGGCGCCGCCGGCCGCCGCGACGACGCCGACGCTCGCCGCATCGCCGACCTCTACGCGAGCTTCATGGACGAAGCGGCGGTCGAGCGCGCCGGCGCCGCGCCGCTCGCGCGCGAGCTCGCCG
>DASSRF010000327.1:0-2557 GCA_035701945.1 Caldimonas sp.
CGAGCTTCGCCAGCTCGGCGAGCGCGGCGCGCAGCGCCTGCTCGACGTCGCCGGCGAGCGCCGCCGGGAAGAATTCCTTCGGCAGGCCGATCCGCAGGCCCGCGAGCGGGCGCGTCGCGCTCGCGCCCGGCCGCGCGGCCGAGAGCAGCGCGTGGAAGTCCTGCGGCGGCCGCTCGGCGCTCGTCGAGTCGCGGGCGTCGAAGCCGCTCATCGCCGAGAGGATCAGCGCGCAGTCCTCGGCGCTTCGCGCGAGCACGCCGGCCTGGTCGAGGCTCGACGCGAACGCGATCATCCCGTAGCGCGAGCAGACGCCGTAGGTCGGCTTGATCCCGGTGATGCCGCAAAAGCTCGCCGGCTGGCGGATCGAGCCGCCGGTGTCGGTGCCCGTCGCGGCCGGCAGCAGCCGCGCCGCGACCGCCGCCGCCGAGCCGCCCGACGAGCCGCCGGGGACGCGCGATTCGTCCCAGGGGTTGAGCGTCGGGTGGTACGCCGAGTTCTCGGTGCTCGAGCCCATCGCGAACTCGTCGCAGTTGAGCTTGCCGAGCGTCACCGTCCCGGCATCGGCGAGGCGCGCGACGACGGTCGCGTCGAACGGGCTGCGGTAGCCCGCGAGCATGCGCGATCCGGCGGTCGAAGGCAGCGAGCGGGTGACGAAGATGTCCTTGTGCGCGATCGGCACGCCGACGAGCGGGCCGGCGTCGCCTTCGGCGCGGCGCCGGTCGGCGGCGCGCGCCTGCGCGAGCGCGCCGTCGCCGTCGAGCGCGAGCGCAGCGCCGAGCCGCGCGTGTGCCGCGAAGCGCGCGAGCAGCTGCCCGGTCAGCTCGACGCTCGACAGCTCGCGCGCGGCGAGCGCGCGGCCGAGGTCGGCGACGCCGAGCTCGTGCGGAGCCGCGCGGCTCACTCGATCACCTTGGGGACGAGGTAGAGGCCGTCCTGGGTGAGCGGCGCGCTCGCCTGGTTGGCGTCGCGGTCGACCACCTCGGTGACCGCGTCGTCGCGCAGCCGCAGGTGCGGCTCCTGCACCGCGGCGAGCGGCGTGTAGAGCGGCTCGACGCCGCTCGTCTCGACCGCGCTCATCTGCTCGACGATGCGAAAGAAGCTGTTCAGCTGATCGAGCATCCGCGCCTGCTCGTCGGCGCCGAGGTCGAGGCGCGCGAGCTCGGCGATGCGGCGCACGTCCAAAGGGGTCAGGGCCATCGAGAAATAAGAGACGCTGCGCGCCTTGTGTTCACCGCTCCGAGAGCCTCGCGACGATCGAAATCGCAGAAGGCATGGGGTATTATCCGTCGCTTCATTCACGGCCCTCGCTCGTGCTGCGAAGGGCTCGGCGTCCATCGATCCCTTCCTCCTTCGAAGCGCCCCGCGGACGCCACAACAACAGCGCAATGTTCGGATCCTTTCGTCGCTATTTCTCGACGGATCTCGCGATCGACCTCGGCACCGCCAACACGTTGATCTACGTGCGCGGCAAGGGGATCGTGCTCGACGAGCCATCCGTCGTCGCGATCCGCCACGAGGGCGGCCCCAACGGCAAGAAGACGATCCAGGCGGTCGGCGCCGAAGCCAAGGCGATGCTCGGCAAGGTGCCGGGCAACATCGAGGCGATCCGGCCGATGAAGGACGGCGTCATCGCCGACTTCACCGTCACCGAGCAGATGCTCAAGCAGTTCATCAAGATGGTCCATCCGCGCTCGGTCCTCAGGCCGAGCCCGCGGATCATCATCTGCGTGCCGTGCGGATCGACGCAGGTCGAGCGGCGCGCGATCCGCGAGTCGGCGCTCGGGGCCGGCGCGAGCGACGTCTACCTGATCGAGGAGCCGATGGCCGCGGCGATCGGCGCCGGTTTGCCGGTCTCGGAGGCGAGCGGCTCGATGGTCGTCGACATCGGCGGCGGCACGACCGAGGTCGGCGTGATCTCGCTCGGCGGCATGGTCTACAAGGGGTCGGTGCGCGTCGGCGGCGACAAGTTCGACGAGGCGGTCATCAACTACATCCGCCGCAACTACGGCATGCTGATCGGCGAGCCGACCGCGGAGATGATCAAGAAGACGATCGGCTCGGCGTTCCCCGGCTCCGAGGTCAAGGAGATCGAGGTCAAGGGCCGCAACCTCTCGGAGGGCGTGCCGCGCTCGTTCACGATCTCGTCGAACGAGATCCTCGAGGCGCTCACCGACCCGCTCAACCAGATCGTCTCGAGCGTCAAGAACGCGCTCGAGCAGACGCCGCCCGAGCTCGGCGCCGACATCGCCGAGCGCGGGATGATGCTCACCGGCGGCGGCGCGCTGCTGCGCGATCTCGATCGCCTGCTCGCCGAGGAGACCGGCCTGCCGGTGCTGGTCGGCGAAGACCCGCTCACCTGCGTCGTCCGCGGCTGCGGCATGGCGCTCGAGAGGATGGAGCGGCTCGGCCCGATCTTCACTTCAGAGTGAGCCTCTAAGCGGCGGCGACGATGGCGCTCGGCACCCTCGATCGCACGCCGCCGCCGTTCTTTCGCCAGGGCCCGTCGGCGCTGACGAAGCTCTCGTTCTGCTCGGCGCTCGCGGTGTTCCTGATGGTC
>DASSRF010000328.1:0-4900 GCA_035701945.1 Caldimonas sp.
AGATCTCGGCCGAGATCTTCTTCTCGCGCATACCCGCGTACAGCAGCGGCGCGAGCGCGGCGTGCGTTCCCGGCGCGATGCCGTCGAACATCGCGGCGCGGGCGAGCGCGATGTTCGCGTACGTCCAGCGCCGGCCGTCGGGGCCGGTGCCGTCGGCGAGGCCGAGGCCGTCGGCGTCGACGCCGAAGTCGCCGCGCGGATGGAAGTCCGGGTTGGCGACGAGCCAGAGGTGCGCGAGCCGGCCGCTCTCGACGAAGCGCCGTGCCGCGCTCGCGTCGAAGCTGAAGTCGGGCACCCAGACGTCCGCCGAGACGATCCAGAACGGATCGCCGAGGAGCGGCAGCGCCTTCGCGATCCCGCCCGCGGTCTCGAGCGCGCCGCCGTGGTCGCGGCCTTCGCGCGAGTACGCGAGCGCGACTCCGTAGCGGCTGCCGTCGCCGAGCGCGTCGACGATCTGCTCTTCGAGCCAGTCGGTGTTGACGACGACCTCGCGGACGCCGGCGCGCGCGAGCGCCTCAAGGTGCCACTCGATGAGGCGCTTGCCGTGCACGGCCAGCAGCGGCTTCGGGCACGCGTCGGAGAGCGGCCGCATGCGCTTGCCGCGGCCGGCAGCGAGGACGATCGCCTTCAACCCGCGACCCGGCTCGGCAAAGCGCCGCGCTCGAGCGCATGGCGCTCGATCGCCGCCGGTGCGAACGCGTCGATCAGCGTCGCGAGCACCGCCTCGGCGCGGCGCGAATTGTCGGCGCCGACATTGCAGACGTAGACGTCGAGCGTCGCCGCGCCGAGCTCGGGCCAGGTGTGGACCGCGAGGTGCGACTCGGCGAGCAGCACGACTCCGGTGATGCCGGAAGAGATGCCGCCGCCATGGCTCGGCGCGAAGCGATGGAACAGCTCGCCGACCGCGCTCAGGCCGGCCGCTGCGATTGCCGCGAGGCACGTCGAGCGCAGCAGAGCCGGTGCCGTCATGACGGCGCTCGCAGGCGCGCAACCGCGCAGGTCGGCGGTCAGGTGCAGGCCTCGCATCGGACGATTATCGAGGCCGGATCGGTGTTTCCCTCGACCTTTAAAATCGTCTGCTCCCCTCGCCGAACGGACCTTTTTCATGGACGCGATCGTTTCCCCGGAGAGCCAGAGCGTCGATCGACCGGGGACGCGCAGCGAAGTCCGCGCGAGCGCGCAGCCGACGGTGCTGATGGCCAACGCGATCCGCGCCCTCGCGATGGACGCGGTCCAGCAAGCCAACTCGGGGCACCCGGGCGCGCCGATGGGGATGGCGGAGATCGCAGTCGCGCTCTGGGGCCGCCACCTGCGCCACAACCCGAAGAACCCGCGCTGGCCGGGACGCGACCGCTTCGTGCTGTCGAACGGGCACGGCTCGATGCTGCTCTATGCGCTGCTCCACCTGACCGGCTACGACCTCGCGCTCTCCGAGCTGAGGAGCTTTCGCCAGCTGCACAGCAAGACGCCGGGCCATCCCGAGTTCGGCATCACGCCGGGAGTCGAGACGACGACCGGGCCGCTGGGCCAGGGCCTTGCCAATGCGGTGGGGATGGCGCTCGCCGAGAAGCTGCTCGCCGCCGAGTTCAACCGCGACGGCCACGTCGTGGTCGATCACCGCACGTACGTCTTCCTCGGCGACGGCTGCCTGATGGAGGGCATCAGCCACGAGGCTTGCTCGCTCGCGGGAGCGTGGAAGCTCGACAAGCTGATCGCGATCTACGACGACAACGGCATCTCGATCGACGGCGCGGTCGCGCCCTGGTTCGTCGACGACACGCCGAGGCGCTTCGAGGCGTACGGCTGGCACGTCATCGCGGGTGTCGACGGCCACGACGTCGACGCCGTCGACGCCGCGATCGCCGAGGCCGGGCGCAACAGCGGCAAGCCGACGATCGTCTGCTGCAAGACGACGATCGGCAAGGGCGCGCCGACGCGCGCCGGCACCGCCAAGGCGCACGGCGAGGCGCTCGGCGCGGCCGAGGTGCAGGCGACGCGCGACGTGCTCGGCTGGTCGCACGCGCCGTTCGTCGTTCCCGACGAGGCGTACGCCGCGTGGGACGCGAGCGAACGCGGCGACGCCGCCGAAGGCGCGTGGGAGAGCGCGTTCGCGGCGTACGCCGCCGCGCACCCGGCGCTCGCCGCCGAGTACACGCGGCGCATGGCGGGCGAGCTGCCGGCACGCTGGAGCGAGGTCGTTCGCACGGCCGCGGTCGCCGCGCACGGCAAGGCGGAGACGGTCGCGAGCCGCAAGGCGAGCCAGATCGCGCTCGAGGCGCTGACCGGGGCGCTCCCCGAGCTGCTCGGCGGCAGCGCCGACCTCACCGGGTCGAACCTGACCAACACCAAGCACACGCCGCCGCTGCGCTTCACGAGCGACGGCGCGGTCGCGGTCGATGCCGAAGGCCGCCGCGGCCGCCACATCAACTACGGCGTGCGCGAGTTCGGCATGGCGGCGATCATGAACGGCGTCGCGCTGCACGGCGGCTTCATCCCGTACGGCGGCACCTTCCTCACCTTCAGCGACTACAGCCGCAACGCGATCCGGATGGCGGCGCTGATGGGGCAGCGCGTCGTCCACGTCTTCACGCACGACTCGATCGGGCTCGGCGAGGACGGGCCGACGCACCAGTCGATCGAGCACGCCGCGTCGCTGAGGCTGATTCCCAACCTCGACGTCTGGCGGCCGTGCGACACCGTCGAGACGCTCGTCGCCTGGCGCACCGCGATCGAGAGCCGCGGGCGGCCGACGGCGCTGTTGCTGTCGCGGCAGAACCTGCCGTATGCGCCGAAGCCGGCGTTCGACGCCGACGGCGCCGACGTCGCGCTCGCCGACATCGCGCGGGGCGCGTACGTCCTCGCCGAGCCCGCCGAGGTGGGCCTGCGCCAGCCGCCGCGCGCGGTCATCATCGCCACCGGCTCCGAGGTCGCGCTCGCGCTCAATGCGCAGCAGCAGCTCGCGCTGCCCGAGAACGGCAGGATCGCCGTGCGCGTCGTCTCGATGCCTTCGACGACGGTGTTCGACCGCCAGAGCGACGTCTGGAAGCGGTCGGTGCTGCCGCCGGGCGTGCCGTGCATCGCGGTCGAGATGGGCGCCACCGACGGCTGGTGGAAGTACGGCTGCGCCGCCGTCGTCGGCATCGATCGCTACGGCGAGTCGGCGCCGGCGCCGGCGCTCTTCCAGCACTTCGGCTTCACGGTCGACAACGTCGTCGCCACCGGTCGCGCCGCGCTCGCGAGGCGCTGAGTCCCCTTTCGCATCCACGGAGCTTTCCCGTCATGACCATCAAGATCGGCATCAACGGCTTCGGCCGCATCGGACGCATGGTGTTTCGCGCCGCGGTCCAGAACTTCCACGACGTCGAGGTCGTCGCGATCAACGACCTGCTCGAGCCCGACTACCTCGCGTACATGCTGCGCTACGACTCGGTGCACGGGCGCTTCCGCGGCGACATCGTCGTCGACGGCAACACCCTCGTCGTCGGCGGCAAGCGGATCCGCCTGACGCAGGAGAAGGATCCGGCGAACCTGAAATGGGGCGACGTCGGCGCCGCGGTCGTGATCGAGTCGACCGGGCTCTTCCTCACCAAGGAGGCGGCGCAGAAGCACCTCGACGCCGGCGCGAAGAAGGTGATCCTGTCGGCGCCGTCGAAGGACGACACGCCGATGTTCGTCTACGGCGTCAACGACAAGTCGTACAAGGGCGAAGCGATCATCTCGAACGCGTCGTGCACGACCAACTGCCTGGCGCCGGTCGCCAAGGTGCTGAACGACAAGTGGGGCATCAAGCGCGGCCTGATGACGACGGTGCACGCGGCGACGGCGTCGCAGAAGGTCGTCGACGGCCCGAGCAACAAGGACTGGCGCGGCGGCCGCGGCATCCTCGAGAACATCATTCCGTCGTCGACGGGCGCCGCGAAGGCGGTCGGCGTCGTCATCCCCGAGCTCAACAAGAAGCTCACCGGGATGTCGTTCCGCGTGCCGACCTCCGACGTCTCGGTGATCGACCTCACGTGCGAGCTCGCGCGCGAGGCGAGCTACGCCGAGATCTGCGCCGAGATGAAGGCGCAGTCCGAAGGCGCGCTGAAGGGAATCCTAGGCTACACCGAGGAGAAGGTCGTCTCGACCGACTTCCGCGGCGAGGCGATGACGTCGGTGTTCGACGCCGACGCCGGCATCGCGCTCGACCCGACGTTCGTCAAGATCGTCGCCTGGTACGACAACGAGTGGGGCTACTCGAACAAGACGCTCGAGATGGCGCGCGTCGTCGCCAAGTCGCTGCGCTGAGCCGCGCCGCGCGACGACGGACGGGGACCGCGAGGTCCCCTGTTCGTTGCGCCTAGCGCTTGCGGTCGCAGCCTTTCTCGTGGCCGAGCTGCATCAGGCGCTGCAGCCGTGCGTCGGACTGCAGCGTCTGCGCCTGCGTCGCGATCTGCTCGCGCTGCGCCTTCGCCTGCTGCGCCTGCGGCGATGCCGCTTCGGCGCGGTCCTCGCTGCGCTCCTTGGCCATCTGCGCCATCTCGGCGGCCGCGTAGGCGCGCTTGGAGGCGCCGGTGGGATCGAACATGGTCGCGGTGGCCATTCCGGCGAGCAGCTGGTGCACGGGCTGTCGTTCGGCCTGCTTGGCCTGCGCGTGTTCGAACTCGCGCTGCTGCGTCACCGCCAGCGCTTGCACGCTCGGCGCGGCCTGCTGCGTGTACGGCACGAGCTCGGCGGCGATCTGCTCGCACGTCATCGCGTCGTCGCCGGGCCGAACGGCATCGGGCTGCGGCGCGCCTGCGGTCGGCTGCGGCGCAGCCCATGCAGGAGCCGCGAGGGCGGCGCAAATCGTCAATCCGGCGAACACGGCGTTCGATCTGGTCGTCATGCCGATCTCCCGTTCACTTCCTGGCGACGCAGT
>DASSRF010000329.1:0-4458 GCA_035701945.1 Caldimonas sp.
ATCACGAGCGGATGAAAGGAACGAATGCCGGTGCCGCCCGGCGAGAGCTTGTTGTCCCAGTCGGGCTCGGTCGTCGGCGACGCCTGACCCTTGGTCATCCCGTACACGTGGTTGTCCATCACGAGATAGGTGAGGTCGACGTTGCGCCGGCAGGCGTGCAGGAAGTGGTTGCCGCCGATCGAGTAGCCATCGCCGTCGCCGCCGGTGACGACGACGGTGAGCTCGGGCCGCGCGACCTTGAGCCCGGTGCCGGCGGCGAGCGCGCGGCCGTGCACGCCGTGGAATCCGTAGCACGCGGTGTACGCCGGCAGCCGCGACGAGCAGCCGATCCCGGAGACGACCGCGACGTCGTGCGGCGCGAGCTCGAGCGTCGCGAGCGCGCGCGTCAGCGAGCTGAGCACGCTGAAGTCGCCGCAACCCGGGCACCAGACCGGCTTGTAGCCGGACTTGTAGTCGGCCGGCGCGCGCGGCGCGGTGGAACACGAAACGTCGTTCATGCGAACTCCTCGGCGCCGGCGGTCACCGCCCGCGCGCCGGCGCGATGCCAGTCGAAGAGGGCGTCGGCGAGCTCGCCCGGCCTGAGCGGCAGCGGGCCCGGTCGATGGAAGCTGGCGGGCTTGCCCGGCAGGTCGTGCATCGCGCGCAGCCAGTGCAGCAGCTGCGCGCCGTGGTTCTGCTCGACGACGATGACGCGGCGGACGCCGGCGAGCGCAGCGGCGAGCGCGTCGGGAAGCGCCGGGGCGAGCAGGCGCAGCGCGACGAGCCGCAGCGCGACGTCGTGCGCGGCGAGACGCGCGATCGCCTCGCGCACCGCGCCGGTCACCGACCCGAACGTGATGACCGCGGCGTCGCCGCGGCCCTCGACGTCGGCCCAGCGGCTGCCGTAGTCGTGCGCCGCGAGCTTGCGCTCGCGCTTGGCGAGCTGCAGGCGGTGGTCGCGCGCCTGGCTGCTCGGCAAGCCGGCCTCGCTGTGCTCGAGGCCGTCGGCGGTGTAGACCACGCCCCGCGTCCCCGGAATCGCCATCGGCGACACGCCCGACGGCGTGTCGCGGTAGCGCTTGTAGTCGGGCGTGTCGGCCGCGACGGTGAGCCGCGCCGCGCGAAAGCCGACGTCGGCCGGACGGTCGATGATCGCGCGCGACTGCCCGAGGAACTGGTCCGACAGGACGATTGCCGGCGCCTGCAGCGTCTCGGCGAGGTGGACCGCCCACTGCGTCGTCGCCGCGCAATCGGCGATCGACGTCGGCGCGAGAACGAGGCGCGGCGCGTCGCCGTGCAGGCCGCTGACCGCGAACGAGACGTCGCTCTGCTCGCTCTTGGCCGGAATGCCGGTCGACGGGCCGCCGCGCATGACGTCGACGACGACGACCGGCACCTCGGCGCTGACCGCGAGACCGATCGCCTCGGTCATCAGCGACAGGCCCGGGCCTGCCGTCGCGGTCAGCGACGGCACGCCGCCGTACGACGCGCCGATCGCCATGTTGATCGACGCGAGCTCGTCCTCGGCCTGCAGCAGCGCGCCGCCGACGCGCGCCAGCGCCGGCGCCATCCATTCGAGGAGCTCGGTCGCGGGCGTGATCGGATACGCCGCGACGAAGCGGACGCCGCCGCGGATCGCACCGAGGCCGGCCGACTCGTTGCCGCTGATCAGCCAGCGCGCTGCCGGCGCTGCCGGTGCAGCGAGCGCTGGCAGGCGCGGTTCGAAGTCGATCCCGGCGGCGGCGTCGAAGCCGGCGCGCAGCGCTGCGAGGTTGGCAGCGAGGCCGTCGGCGTCGCGCTTCCAGGATGCATGCAACGCCGCCTCGAGCGCGCTCACGGGCAATCCGGCAAGCGCACCGGCGAGGCCGAGCGTGATCATGTTCGCCCACGCTCCGGGGACCGCCTTGGCCATCTTCTTCAGCGCGACCGGGAACGCGCGCGCACCGCCGGCGAGAAAGACCGCCGGAGGTTCGCCCTCGTCGCCGTCGCCGACGACGACGCCGCCGGGAGCGAGCGGAATCTCGTCGGCGAAGCGGGCGACGTTGGCCCAATCCATCGCGACGAGCAGATCGAACGCGTCGTCGAGCGCGTCGACCGGGTGCGCGGCGATGCGCAGCAGGGCCGCGGCCTCGCCGCCGCGGATCTGCGGCCCGCTGCTGCGCACCATCAGGCCGTAGAAGCCGGCGCGCGCGGCGGCATCGAGCAGCATCGTTCCGGCGGTCATGATGCCGCTGCCGCCGCTGCCGGCGAGCGCGACCGAGACCGACGGCACGGCTCCTCGCGTCGCGGGGTCGTCGCTCGGGCGTTCGTCATCGGATGGCGAGGCGCGCACATCGATCTCCTTGGCGTCGAGCAGACCGGATCGCCGCTGCGCGCCCCTTGACCGAAATCAAGAATTCACGCATTGGCGGGTCCACGCTGCGAGCGACGGTTGATTCGATAACGGTATTCGAGTACCGTAATACAACAATAGCCGGCGCAGGCCTTCCGGTCAAGCCTGCGGCCGAGGACAAACACCGGACGACGCAGCTGCAGCAGGAGAGGCGATGAACGCACCCGATTCCGCACGTTTCGCGCGCGACGCGCGCAGCCACGACCTCGTCGACGACGTCGCCAGGCCCGGCGTCCGCTACGAGAAGCGGCCGGCGACGCTGCCCGACGGCAGCGTCGCGGCCGGCCTCTTCAACGCCTGGATCACGCTCGACAACCCCGGCCAGTACAACTCGTACACGACCGACATGGTCAAGGGCGTGATCCTCGCCTTTCGCGCCGCGTCGAGCGCGCGCGACGTCAACTGCGTCGTCTTCACCGGCGCCGGCGACAAGGCCTTCTGCACAGGCGGCAACACCAAGGAATACGCCGAGTACTACGCCGGCCACCCGCAGGAGTACCGCCAGTACATGCGGCTCTTCAACGACATGGTCTCGGCGATCCTCGCCTGCGACAAGCCGGTGATCTGCCGCGTCAACGGGATGCGCATCGGCGGCGGCCAGGAGATCGGCATGGCGTGCGACTTCTCGGTCGCGCAGGACCTCGCGCGCTTCGGCCAGGCCGGCCCCAAGCACGGCTCGGCGCCGATCGGCGGCGCGACCGATTTCCTGCCGGTGATCGTCGGCGCCGAGCGGGCGATGGCGGCGTGCGTCCTGTGCGAGCCGTTCTCCGCCCACAAGGCTTACCAGATGGGCGTGCTGACCGACATCGTCCCGGCCCTGAAGGTCGACGGCAGGTTCGTCGCCAATCCGCTCGTCGAGACGCAACGCATGGTCGACGAGTTCGGGCGTGCGATCTACGGCGATTTCAAGACCGGCTCGGCGGCGAAAGAGGCGAAGGCGATCGTCGCCGCGGGAACGGTCGACCTGTCGCGGCTCGACGCCAGGGTCGAGGAGCTGTGCGCGAAGATGCTGCTGACGTTCCCCGACTGCACGACCAAGACGCTCGAGGAGCTGCGCAAGCCCAAGCTCGACGCCTGGAACCGCAACAAGGAGAACTCGCGTGCCTGGCTCGCGCTGAACATGGTGACCGAGGCGCGCGCGGGCTTCACGGCATTCAACGAGGGTCCGAAGGACGACCGCGAGGTCGACTTCGTCTTGCTGCGACAGAAGCTCGCCGCTGGCGAGAGCTGGGTCGGCACGCTGCACGACGACATCCAGCCGAGGCCGCAGAAGTGAGCGCGGTCGCCGCCGCGGCCCCGGTCGCGCGCGCGCTCGAGCGCGACGGTGCGCTGCTGCGCATCCGCCTCGAGCGCCCGAAGGCAAACCTCGTCGACGCCGAGATGATCGCGGCGCTTGCGGCTGCATTCGGCGAAGCCGCGCGGACGCGGACGCTGCGCGCGGTGCTGCTCGAGGCCGCTGGCCCGAACTTCAGCTTCGGTGCGAGCGTCGAGGAGCATCTCCCCGACCGCTGCGCGGCGATGCTCGCCGCGCTGCACGCGCTCCTCCTCGCGATGCTCGAGCTTCCGGTGCCGATCCTCGTCGCCGTGCGCGGCAGGTGCCTCGGCGGCGGTCTCGAGGTCGCGCTGGCCGGCAGCCGCATCTTCGCGACCGCCGATGCGCAGCTCGGCCAGCCCGAGATCAAGCTCGGCGTCTTCGCGCCGGCGGCCTCGGTCCTGCTGCCGGGCCGCGTCGGTCGCGCTGCCGCCGAAGACCTGCTCCTCAGCGGCCGCAGCGTCGGCGGCGACGAGGCGCACGCGATCGGCCTCGTCGACGAGATCGCCGCCGATCCCGAGGCCGCGGCGCTCGCCTGGTTCGACCGCCATCTCGCCGACAAGAGTGCGGCGACGCTCGCGCTTGCGCTGCAGGCGGTGCGCGCGCCGCTTCGGCGCGATTCCCGCGAACGCTTCGCCGAGGTCGAACGGCTCTACCTCGAACAGCTCATGTCCACGCGTGACGCGAACACCGGCCTGGCGGCCTTCCTCGCCAAGCGCGCACCGAACTGGGAGCACTGCTGATGGACCTCCGCAGCACCGGCGCGACAACGATC
>DASSRF010000330.1:0-4876 GCA_035701945.1 Caldimonas sp.
CCGGCTGCACGTCGCGCGGTCGGACGTCGTCGCCGTCGGCACGATCGGAACGACGTTGGGCCCGCCGACCGGGAAGCCGACGCCGCGGCTCTCGAGGCAGCGCATCACTCCGCTCGCGGCGGCGACGCCGAACGCGCTGCCGCCGCCGAGCACGATCGCGTTCATCGTCTCGACCATGTTGTCGGGGCGCATGAGGTCGGTCTCGCGCGTGATCGGCGAGCCGCCGCGCTGCGTCACGCCGCCGCCGACGCCCTGGCCGGTGGTGCTCGATCCGATCACCACCGTCGTTCCCGAATCGGCGCCGGTGTAGTGGCCGACCGTGATGCCCGGCACGTCGGTGATCGCGTTGTTGGGTCCGGGCGACTGCGCCCAGGAGGATCCGGCGATTGCTGCGAGCAGCAGCAACGCTGCGCGTTCTCGGCAGGGTGTCATGTGCTGTGCGTTGGAATGGAGGGATTGCGGCGCGCGCTGTGCGTAGCCGTGCGACGATCTTTGCGCAGTCGATCGCGCGCTGTCAATTGCCACACCGCGCACTTGCGCGTTCGCGCGAGTTGTGCGATGACGCGCAGCGCGTGCGCATCGCCACGCGCGCTGCGAAGCGACGTGGCCTTGGCAAACGGAGTGCCATACTGGTCCGGTGATCGCCGTCTGGATGCTCGCCTATCTCGCGGCCGGCGCGGTCGTCGGCTTTCTCGCGGGATTGCTCGGCATCGGCGGCGGCATGACGCTCGTCCCCGTGCTCGCGACGATGTTCGCGGCGCAGCACTTCGCTCCAGCGCACACCGTGCACCTCGCGCTCGGCACCGGCATGGCGTCGATCGTCTTCACGTCGACGTCGAGCGTGCGCGCCCACCAGCGCTTCGGCGGCGTCGACTGGTCGATCGTGCGCAGGATCGGCCCCGGCATGGTCGCGGGCACGCTGCTCTCGAGCGCGCTCTCGGGATGGCTGCCGCAGCGCGTCCTCGCGCTCGCCTTCGCCGCCATCGTGTACGCCGGCGCAACGCAGATCCTGCTCGGCCGCAAGCCCGTCGCCGCACGCGCTCTGCCCGGCACGCCGGCGCTGGTCGCGGTCGGGCTCGCGATCGGCATCGTCAGCGGCCTCGTCTCGGCCGGCGGCGCGTTCATGACGGTGCCGTTCATGCTGTTCTGCGGGGTCGCGATGACGACCGCCATCGGCACCGGCGCTGCGCTCGGCGTGCCGGTCGCCGTCGTCGGCACCGCCGGCTACGTGCTGAGCGGCTGGCGCGTCGCCGAGCTGCCGTCGTTCTCGCTCGGCTTCGTCTACCTGCCGGCGCTGCTCGCGATCGTCGCCGCCAGCATGTTCACCGCGCCGGTCGGCGCGCGCGCGGCACATCGATTGCCTGTCCTCGCCTTGCGCCGCGTCTTCGCCGGTCTGCTCTACGTCCTCGCGAGCAAGATGCTGTGGACGTATCTCTGATCGGCGTGCGCAGCGGCGCCCCGGGTCGCTAGCGAGCGGCGCGGCGCGCGCCTTCGACCGCGCCGGCGGCGAGCTCGACGACGCGCGCAAGCGACAGCAGCTCGGGGCGGTTGCGCGCCGCGACGCGCTGCACCGCTCGCTCGCCGACCGCGGTCAGGTGGATCTGCACCCGGCGCCGGTCTTCGTCGTTGCGGACGCGCCGCAGCAGCCGGGCGCGTTCGCAACGCGAGACGAGCGCCACTGCGCCGTGATGGCGCATCTGCAGCCGCTCGGCGAGCTCGCCGACGAGCACCCAGCCGCGGCGGCGCTCGCCCTTCACCTGGAGCAGCGCCTGGTACTGCAACGGCGTCAGCCCCTCGGCGCGCGCGTTGTCCTCGCTGACGCGCAGGAACTTGCGCAACGCGTAGCGCAGGTCCGAGAGCTCCTCGAACTTCCTCTTGCTGAGCGGCCGCGATGGCATGTTCAGGTCAGGGTCAAACGCGACGCGGCTTGCGCGCGCCGCACCGCATGTATATCACGACGTGATGTATTCCACGACCGCGGCGCCGGAAGCGCTGCTCGTCGACGCCGCCGAGGCGGTCAACGGCGAAGGCCCGCAATGGGACGAGCTGCGCAACCGCCTCTGGTGGGTCGACATGCGCGGGCCGTCGCTGCGCGCGTTCGATCCCGGCGGCTGCCGCAGCGTGTCGTGGCAGATGCCGGCCTGGATCGGCTGCTTCGGCCTGCTGCGCGACGGCCGCATCGTCTGCGCGCTGCGCACCGGCCTCGCGCTCTTCGATCCCGACGACGGATCGCTGCGCTCGCTCGCCGGCGCGCCGTACGACCAGCGGCGGTTCTGCTTCAACGACGGCGGCTGCGATCGCGACGGCCACTTCCTCGTCGGGCCGATGCTGCATCCGCTCGGCCCCGACGCCGCCGGCGACGGCGCCGAAGACGAAGCGCCGCTCTGGCGCGCTGCCGACGACGCGCTCGCGCTCGCGCCGCTCGCGCTGCCGCCGGTGCGGATCGCCAACGGGCTCGCGTTCAGCCCCGACGGCAGCACGCTGTACCACGCCGACACGCCGAAGAAGACGATCTGGGCGTGCGACTACGACGCCGCCACCGGCGCGGTCGAGAACCGTCGCGTCTTCGCGCGCGTCGACGAAGGCGGCGACGCCGGCGGCCCCGACGGCGCCGCGGTCGACCGCGACGGCTTCTACGTCTGCGCGGTGTTCGGCGCCGGCTGCCTGCTGCGCTTCGATCCGGCCGGCAAGCTCGAGCGGCGCATCGCGCTGCCGGTGCGCTACCCGACGATGCCGGCGTTCGGCGACACCGACCTGGCGACGCTCTACGTCACGTCGGCGTCGTTCCCGCACCGCAGCGGCAAGACCGACCGCAATCCCGCGGCGGGCGGCCTGTTCGCGCTGCCGGCGCCGGCGCCCGGATTGCCGACGAGCTACATGAACCTCAAGGAGACCCGCAGTGGCGCAGACCGTCGGTGAATTCTTCGTCCATCGTCTCAGGCAATGGGGCGTTCGCACGATCTTCGGCTACCCGGGCGACGGCATCAACGGCGTCCTGCAGGGCCTCGAGAAGGCCGGCGACGACTTCGTCTTCGTGCAGGCGCGCCACGAGGAGATGGCCGCGTTCATGGCGTGCGCGTACGCGAAGTTCTCGGGCGACCTCGGCGTCTGCCTCTCGACCGGAGGTCCCGGCGCGACGCACCTGATCACCGGCCTCTACGACGCCAAGCTCGACCACATGCCGGTGCTCGCGATCGCCGGGCAGGCGTCGCGCTCGGTGCGCGGCGCGCACTACCAGCAGGAGATCAACCTCGACCGCGCCTTCAGCGACGTCGCCGAGTACGTCCAGGAAGGCACGACGCCGCAGCAGATCGGTCTCATCCTCGATCGCGCGATCCGCACCGCGAGGGGACGCAACGGCGTCGCCGCCGTCGTCATGCCGAACGACCTGTCGGAATCCGAGTACGAGGAGCCGCCGCGCAGCCACGGCTTCACCCGCTCGGCGCCCGGCTACGCGAAGCCGCGCGTCGTGCCGCGCGACGACGAGCTGCGCCGCGCCGCCGAGTTGCTCAACGCCGGCGAGAAGGTCGCGCTGCTCGTCGGCGCCGGCGCGCTGCACGCGACCGACGAGGTGATCGCCGTCGCCGACCGGCTGCAGGCCGGCGCGGCGAAGGCGCTGCTCGGCAAGGCGGCGCTGCCCGACGACCTGCCGTGGGTGACCGGGACGATCGGCCTGCTCGGCTCGAAGCCGTCGTCGGACCTGATGGACGACTGCGACACGCTGCTGATGGTCGGCACCGGCTTCCCGTGGTCCGAGTTCCTGCCGAAGAGCGGCCAGGCGCGCGCCGTGCAGATCGACCTCGATCCGACGATGCTCGGCATCCGCTACCCGACCGAGGTCAACCTGCAGGGCGACAGCGCCGAGACGCTGCGCGCGCTGCTGCCGCTGCTCGAGCAGAAGAGCGACACCGCTTGGCGCGACGGCATCGCCACGGCAATGGACGACTGGTGGGAGCTGATGGCCAGGCGCGCGCACGCGAGCGCGAACCCGGTCAACCCGCAGCGCGTCACGTGGGAGCTGTCGCCGCGGCTGCCGGCCGACGTCATCGTCACGTCGGATTCCGGGAGCTGCGCGAACTGGTACGCGCGCGACCTGCGCATCAAGCGCGGAATGATGTGCTCGCTCTCCGGCGGGCTGGCGTCGATGGGCGCCGCGGTGCCGTACGCGATCGCCGCCAAGTTCGCGCACCCCGCGCGGCCGGTCGTCGCGCTCGTCGGCGACGGTGCGATGCAGATGAACAACCTCGCCGAGCTGATCACGGTCGCGAAGTACTGGCGGCAGTGGAGCAATCCGACCTGGATCTGCTGCGTCTGGAACAACGAGGACCTCAACGAGGTGACGTGGGAGCAGCGCGTGATGGCGGGCTTCCCGAGGTTCGAATCGACGCAGCAGCTGCCGAACGTCCCCTACCACCGCTTCGCCGAGCTGATCGGCCTGAAGGGCATCTACGTCGACGATCCGGAGCGGCTCGGTGGCGCCTGGGACGAGGCGTTCGCTGCCGGCGTTCCGGTCGTCCTCGAGGTGAAGACCGATCCCGAGGTGCCGCCGCTGCCGCCGCACGTCACGTTCGAGCAGGCCAAGCAGTTCGTGAAGACGATGATGCAGGGCGATCCCGACCAGGGCGCGATGATCAGGGGCACTCTCGGCCAGGTGCTCGCGAAGCTCACGCCCGACGGCGACCGATGAGGCCGCGCGTGGCGTGCACGAGGCCCGGCGCCGAAGCGCGCGACCTGCACGCCGCCGCAGCGGCGCTGTGCGCATCGGTGCTCGTCGACAGCGCGATCGAGCACTACCGCGGCGGCTTCGCCAATCCGGCGATGTTCGCGCCGCTTGCAGCGTCGGCGATCGGCATCGTCGCCGGCGCCGACGCTGCGC
>DASSRF010000331.1:0-8492 GCA_035701945.1 Caldimonas sp.
TCGACCGCCGTGATGGCGATCCCGATCGTCGAGCACTGGAAGAAGATCGGCGTCAAGACGTACGGCTTCCTCGGCTACTCCGACGGCTACGGCGAAGCGTGGCTCACCGACATCAAGCCGCTCGCCGAGAAGGCCGGCATCAAGCTCGTCGACACCGAGCGCTTCGCGCGCAGCGACACGTCGGTGACCGGCCAGGCGCTGAAGCTCGTGCAGGCCAATCCCGACGCGATCCTCGTCGTCGCTTCCGGCAGCGGCGCGGCGATGCCGCACAAGGGGCTCGTCGAGCGCGGCTACCCGAAGACCAAGATCTACCAGACGCACGGCGCGGCGACGATGGACCTGATCCGCGTCGGCGGCGCCGACGTCGAAGGCTCGTTCGTCTCGTCGGGGCCCGCGGTCGTCGCCGACAAGCTGCCCGAGGCGAACGCGAGCAAGGCGCTCGGCATGAAGTACATCTCGGAGTTCGAGAAGGCCTACGGCAAGGGGAGCGCGAACCAGTTCGGCGCGCACGCGTTCGACGTCGTCGTCGTCCTGCAGAAGGCGGTGCCGATCGCGCTCAAGAAGGCGAAGCCCGGAACGGCCGAGTTCCGCGCCGCGCTGAAGGACGCGTTCGAGACGATGGGCAGGACGCCGGTCTCGCAGGGCGTGCTCAGCTGGACCGCGACCGACCACTTCGGCTACACGCCCGAGACCGGCGTGCTGCTGCAGGTCAAGGGAGGCGACTGGGCGGTCGTGCACTGACGACCCCTTGTCGTCCTGAGCAGCTGTCATCCCGAGCGAAGCGAAGGATCCCGGCGACGCGTGACGCCGGGATCCTTCGCCTGCGGCCCAGGATGACGACGCGGCACCATGGACCTCTCGATCGCCGGCATCCTCGCCCTCGACGGCGTCACCAACGGCGCCGTCTACGCGC
This sequence comes from Caldimonas sp., assembly GCA_035701945.1. Taxonomy (GTDB): domain Bacteria; phylum Pseudomonadota; class Gammaproteobacteria; order Burkholderiales; family Burkholderiaceae_C; genus Schlegelella_A. Next base: position 914 of record DASSRF010000331.1, read on the forward strand.
TGCTCGCGCTCGCGCTCGTCCTCGTCTTCGCGGTCACGCGGGTCATCTTCATCCCGCAGGGCGAGTTCGTCGCCTACGGCGCGCTCACGCTCGCGATGCTGCAGCTCGGCAAGGTACCGGGCACGATCTGGCTGCTGCTCGCGCTCGCAGCGATCGCTGCCGTGCTCGATGTCGTCGACGCATTCCGCCGTCGTCTCCCCGCGGCGCACGTCATGCGCATCCCGCTCAGGACGCTGGTCGCGCCGGTCGTCGTCGCGGCGCTGACGTGGTGGGCGGCGCCGCTCAAGCTCCACCTGCTCGTGCAGAGCGCGCTCACCCTCGCGATCGTCACCCTGCTCGGCCCGCTCGTCTACCGCCTCGCCTACCAGCGCCTCGCCGACGCGACGGTGCTCGTGCTGCTGATCGTCTCGGTCGGCGTCCACTTCGCGATGACCGGCCTCGGCCTCGTCTTCTTCGGTGCCGAGGGCTTTCGCAATCCCGGCTTCTGGGAGGCGCGGTTTTCCGCCGGCGCGCTCGCGATCACCGGGCAGACGATCTTCATCTTCGTCGCTTCGATCGCGCTCATCGTCGCGCTCTGGCTCTTCTTCGGCCGCACGCTGCGCGGCAAGGCCCTGCGCGCGACCGCCGTCAATCGCCTCGGCGCGCGCCTGATGGGGATCTCGACGGCGGGCGCCGGACGGCTCAGCTTCGGCGTCGCCGCGTTCATCGGTGCGCTCTCGGGCCTGCTGATCGGGCCGACGACGACGATCTTCTACGACTCGGGCTTTCTCGTCGGCCTGAAAGGCTTCGTCGCCGCGATCTTCGGCGGCCTCGCGAGCTATCCCGCGGCGGCGCTCGGCGCGCTGCTCGTCGGCATCCTCGAGAGCTTCAGCTCGTTCTACGCGAGCGCGTTCAAGGAGGTGATCGTCTTCACGTTCATCCTGCCGGTGCTGCTGTGGCGCTCGTTCCAGCACGGCCACGACGACGAGGAGGAATAGCGATGGCCGCGCCGCAGTCGCTTCCGAGCGCCGCCGACGGCGCGCGCTCGCCGTCGCCGCGCGCCGACGGTGCGACCGTGCGCCGCGCCGCGCTCGCCGCGTTCGCGGTCTTCCTCGCCGTGCTGCCGCTGCTGCCGGTGCCCGAGTTCTGGATCACGCAGGCCAACTACATCGGCCTCTACACGCTCGTCGTCTTCGGCCTCGTGCTGCTCACCGGGATCGCCGGCCTGACCTCGTTCGGCCAGGCAGCGTTCGTCGGCCTCGGCGCGTACACCGCCGCGTACCTGACGCTGACGTACGGCGTCTCGCCGTGGCTGACGCTCTGGATCGGGCTCGCGTTCACCGCGGTCGCCGCGCTCGTCCTCGCCTGGGTGACGCTGCGCATGTCGGGCCACTACCTGCCGCTCGCGACGATCGCGTGGGGCCTTTCGCTCTTCTACCTGCTCGGCAACCTCGACTTCCTCGGCAAGTACGACGGCCTGCTCGGAATCCCCGCGCTCTCGTTCTTCGGCACGACGCTCAACACCGGCCGCACCTTCTTCTACCTGCTCTGGGCGATCGTCGTCCTCGCCGCGATCGCCGTGACGCACCTGCTCGATTCGCGCGCCGGCCGGGCGCTGCGCGCCGTCAAGGGCGGCACCACGATGGCGGAGGCGATGGGCGTCGACACCTTCCGCGTCAAGGTGACCGCGTTCGTCCTCGCTGCGCTGCTCGCGAGCGTCTCCGGGTGGCTCTTCGCGCACTTCCAGCGCACCGTCAACCCGTCGCCGTTCGGCCTCAACATGGGCATCGAGTACCTCTTCATGGCGGTGCTCGGCGGCGTCGGCTACGTCTGGGGCGCGCTCGTCGGCGCCGGCGTCGTCCAGATCCTCAAGGACCAGCTCCAGGTCTGGCTGCCGCGGCTGATGGGCACGAGCGGCAACTACGAGATCATCGTCTTCGGCATCGTCCTCGTGCTGATGCTGCAGTACGCGCGCGACGGCGTCTGGGCGTTCGTCGACTCGGCGCTGCCGCGCGCGCGCCGGCGGGTCGACTGGGCCGACGCGCCGCCGCTCGCCGAGCGCGCGCGTCCGCCGCACGGCGAGACGGTGCTCGACGTGCGCAGCGCGAGGAAGGAGTTCGGCGGCCTCGTCGCCGTCAACGACGTGAGCTTCGCCGTCAAGGCGGGCGAGATCCTCGGCCTGATCGGTCCGAACGGGGCAGGCAAGTCGACGACGTTCAACCTCGTCACCGGCGTGCTGCCGGCGACGGCCGGCGAGATCGCGCTGCTCGGCCGCCGCATCGATCGCTCGAGCTCGCGCGAGATCGCTCGGCTCGGCGTCGCGCGCACGTTCCAGCACGTCAAGATGATCGCGACGATGACGGTGCTCGAGAACGTCGCGCTCGGCGCGCACCTGCGCGGCCGCCACGGCATTCCGGCCGCGATGCTGCGCCTCGACCGCGCCGAGGAGCGCCGTCTCATGCGCGAGGCCGAACGGCAGCTGCGCCGGATCGGCATCGCGGAGCTGATGCACGAGCAGGCCGGCAACCTCGCGCTCGGCCAGCAGCGGCTGATGGAGATCGCGCGCGCGCTCGCTGCCGATCCGATCCTGCTGCTGCTCGACGAGCCCGCCGCGGGGCTGCGCTTCAAGGAGAAGGAAGGCCTCGCCGACGTGCTGCGCCAGCTGCGCGGCGAGGGACTCTCGATCCTGCTCGTCGAGCACGACATGGACCTCGTGATGGGGCTCGTCGACCGCGTCGTCGTGATGGAGTTCGGCACCAGGCTGATCGAAGGCACGCCCGAGGAAGTCCAGGCGTCGCCCGCGGTGCGCGCGGCGTATCTCGGGACCGAGCACTGATCTCGCGCCATGACTGCCGGGTTCCTTCTCGATGTCCGCGACCTGCACGCCGGCTACGGCCGCGCCGAGGTGCTGCACGGGCTCAACCTCCGCGCCCGGCCGGGCGAAGTGATCACCGTGATCGGGCCGAACGGTGCCGGCAAGTCGACGCTGCTGAATGCGCTGATGGCGGCGCTGCCGGCGCGCGGCACGGTCGCGTACGACGGCGCGCCGGTCGACCTGCTCGCGCTCGAGGAGCGCGTCATGCTCGGCATGGCGCTGGTGCCGGAGACGCGGGCGCTGTTCGCGACGATGTCGGTCGAGGACAACCTGCTGCTCGGCGCGTACCGGCAGGTCCGGCTCGGCAACAAGGAGAGCGCCCAGTCGCTCGCCGACGTCTTCAAGCTCTTCCCGCGGCTCGACGAGCGGCGCGCGCAGCTCGCGGGAACGCTCTCGGGCGGCGAGCGGCAGATGCTCGCGGTCGGCCGCGCGCTGATGGGCAAGCCGCGCCTGCTGATGCTCGACGAGCCGAGCCTCGGCCTCGCTCCGCTCGTCGTCCGCGACATCTTCGCGACGATCGCGGCGCTGCGCGCGACCGGCGTCACGATCCTGCTCGTCGAGCAGAACGCGCGCGCGGCGCTCGAGGTCGCCGACTACGGCTACGTTCTCGAGATGGGCGAGATCGCGCTCGAGGGCGCCGCCGCCGAGCTCGCGCGCGACCCGCGGGTCGTCGAGACGTATCTCGGCGCGAGCCGCAAGAAGGGCGCCGCGTGACCGCTGCGCGTGCGCCGCGCCCCGCGTCCCGCGCTGCCGGCGCGCCCGCCGCGGCAGCTTCGGCAGCGGGGCCGGCCGGCCGCAAGGCGGCGCGCAAGGCGCCGCGGCGCGAGCTCGACGACGCCGCGCTCGCCCATCTCGTCGGCTACGCGGCGTCGCGCGCCGCGCTCGAGTTGCGCAAGGTGTTCGCTCGCCACATGGAGCCGTTCGACCTGCGCATCGCCGAGTTCACGATCCTGATGCTCGTCGCCACCAACGGCGACGTGAACCAGAAGCAGCTCGGCGACGCGCTCGACATCTCGCCGCCGAACATGGCGGTGACGCTCGACCGGATGGCCGAGCGCGGCTGGGTCGAGCGGGTCCGCAGCACGCACGACCGGCGCGCGCAGCACGTCGTGCTCACCGCCAGAGGTCGCGCGCTCGCCGAGCGGGCGCGCCGGATCTCGACGACGATGGAAGAGCAGGCGCTGGCGATGCTGTCGGCGGCCGAGCGCGCGCTCCTCATCGAATTGCTGCGCAAGATCGCGCGCAGCGGCGACGCCGACTGAGAGCGCGCGGCGCGCAGCGGCGGCGCCTCAGTGGCTGCCCCAGACCGCGTCGGCGACCTCGACGACGAGGCGCAACTTCGCGCGCTGCGCCTCGACCGCGATCGCGTTGCCGTGCACCGTGCTCGAGAAGCCGCACTGCGGCGAGATGCAGAGCTGCTCGATCGGCGCGTAGGTCGCGGCGTCGTCGATCCGGCGCTTGAGCATGTCCTTCGACTCGAGCTCGCCGAGCTTGGTCGTGACGAGCCCGAGGACGAGGGTCTTGCCCTTGGGCAGGAAGCGCAGCGGTCTGAAGTCGCCCGAACGCGCGTCGTCGTACTCGAGGAAGTAGCCGTCGACGTGCATCTCGGAGAGCAGCGCTTCGGCGACCGGCTCGTAGCCGCCCTGCGCCGCCCACGTGCTCTTGAAGTTGCCGCGGCACAGGTGCACGCACAGCGTCATGCCCTCGGGCTTCTGCGCGACGACGCGGTTGATGAACGACGCGTAGCGGTGCGGCAGCTCGTTCGGGTCGTCGCCGCGCGAGCGCGCCGCCTCGCGCATCTTGTCGTCGCACAGGTAGGCGAGGTTGGTGTCGTCCATCTGCACGTACGTGCAGCCGGCGGCGGCAAGCGAGCGCAGCTCGTCGCCGTACGCGTTCGCGACGTCCTGCCAGAACGGCTCGAGATCGGGGTAGTGCTCGCGGCTGATGCCGGCGCGGCCGCCGCGGAAGTGCAGCATCGTCGGCGACGGGATCGTCACCTTCGGCGTGTGGCCGGCGCTCACCTGCGACTTCAGGTACTCGAAGTCGGCGCGCTGGATGTCCTTCACGTGGCGCACCTTGCCCGTCACGCGCATCACCGGCGGCGCGAGCTCCTCGCTGCCGTCGGGTTTCTTGATCGTCACCGGGATCTCGGTCTTGACGCCGCCGAGCTGCTCGAGGAAGTCGATGTGGAAGTAGGTGCGGCGGAACTCGCCGTCGGTGACGCTCTTCAGGCCGACGTCCTCCTGGAAGCGGACGATCTCGGCGATCGCGTCGTCCTCGACCGCGCGCAGCTGCTCCGGTGTGATCTCGCCCTTGGCGCGGCGCTCGCGCGCGTCGAGCAGGCGCTTGGGCCTGAGGAAGCTGCCGACGTGGTCGGCGCGAAACGGCGGCTGCGTGCGGGTCGTCATCGAGGTCTTTCGGGTCGCTGGCGGATGAAAGGCGATGATAGGGACCGCTCGCGCTCGTTGGCGAATGCCCGCATTGCCGCTGCTGGCGCCGCCGCGAGAATCGCGCGATCGACTCGAAGGACCCGCCATGCAACGCCGCCTCGCCCTTGCCTTCTCGCTTTCCCTGCTCGCCGCCGCGCTGCCCGGCGCCGCCTGCGCCCAGTCGGGGACGCCGTTCAAGATCGGCCTGATCCTGCCCATGACCGGGCAGCAGGCGTCGACGGGCAAGCAGGAGGACGCGGCGGTCAAGCTCTGGATGGCGCAGAACGGCGCGACGGTGGCGGGCCGCAAGGTCGAGGTCATCCTCAAGGACGACGGCGGCGTTCCCGACGCGACCAAGCGGATCGCGCAGGAGCTCGTCGTCAACGACAAGGTCGACGTGCTGCTCGGCTTCGGCATCACGCCGTCGGCGTTCGCGACCGCGCCGATCGCGACGCAGAGCAAGACGCCGATGGTGGTGAGCGCTGCGGCGACCTCCGCCATCACCGAGCGCTCGCCCTACATCGTTCGCACCAGCTTCACGCTGCCGCAGGTGACGGTGCCGATGGCCGACTGGGCCGCCAAGCACGGCATCAAGAAGGTCGTCAGCTTCGTGTCCGACTACGGTCCCGGGCTCGATGCCGAGAAGTTCTTCAAGAGCCAGTTCACGCTCGACGGCGGTCAGGTCATCGAGGAGATCCGCACGCCGCTGCGCGCGCCCGACTTCGCGCCGTTCCTGCAGAAGGTCGCCGACGCGAAGCCGGACGCCGTGTTCGTCTTCCTGCCGTCGGGCCAGGGCGCCGCGTTCATGAAGCAGTTCGGCGAGCGCGGCATGGACAAGTCGGGAATCAGGCTGATCGCGACCGGCGACGTCACCGACGACGACCAGCTCGCCGACATGGGCGACGTCGCGCTCGGCGTCGTCAACTCGCACCACTATTCGGCCGCGCATCCGTCGCCGGCGAACAAGAAGTTCGTGCAGGCGTTCGAGGCGGCGAACAAGTTCCGCCCGAACTTCATGGCGGTCGCCGCCTACGACGGCATGCACCTCATCTACAACGCGCTCGGCGCGACCAAGGGCCAGGGCGGCGGCGACGCGCTGCTCGCGGCGATGAAGGGCCAGATCATCGAGAGCCCGCGCGGCCGGATCCTGATCGACGCGCAGACGCGCGACGTCGTCCAGGACGTCTACATCCGCAAGGTCGAGCGCCAGAACGGCCAGCTCTGGAACGTCGAGTTCGACGTCCAGAAGGCGGTCAAGGATCCGGGCAAGGCGAAATAGGCGTCGACGCCGCGGCGCGCGTCAGCGCGCGACCGCGACGACGTGCGCCTGGATCTTGCCGTCGACCGGGCCCGCGCCGAAGCGGCGCGCGATCGCGGCGGCGGCCGCCCGCACCGCCTCTTCGAGCTTGCCCGGGGCGCGCGCTTCGATCTCGCTGCGCAGCGGCGAGCCGGCGCAGATCGCCAGCGCCGCGTCGTGCGGCGTCGGCGCACGGCTGCGCTCGGTGACCGTCTCGATCTTCGCTGCTTTCTCGAAGCCGCCGGCGCGCAGGTCGCTCGCGATCGCCGCGACGTCGTGGTAGCCGTGCGGCGTGCGCGCCATGAAGCGCGGCGGATCGTCGGGGAACATCGCGGCGAGCGCGTCGGTGGCGACGTCGGTGAACTCGTTGTCGACGAGCCGGTCCCAGACGTTGAAGTGCAGCACGCCGCCAGGCCGCAGCACGCGCCGCAGCTCGGCGAACGCCTTCGCCTTGTCGGGCAGGAACATGACGCCGAACTGGCAGACGACGGCGTCGAACGCTTCGTCGTCGAACGGCAGTGCCGTCGCGTCGGCGCGCCGCCACTCGACTCGTCCGTTGGTCACGGTCTTGGCGGCGACGTCGAGCATCGCCTGGTTGAGGTCGGTCGCGACGATCTCGGCCGACGGCGGCAGCAGGGCGCGCAAGACGCGGGTGACGACGCCGGTGCCCGCCGCGACCTCGAGGACGCGCCGCGGCGAGGCGGCGGCGACGCGCGGCGCGAGATCGCGCGCGTACGGCGCGAAGATCAGCGGGACGAAATAGGCCTCGTAGACCTCGGCGATCGAGCCGGTGAAGGCCTTGTCGATCTCGGACATGGCGCCGCGTGCAGCGACGCGGCGGCAGCAGCGCCGCCGGTCAGGTCGCCGACTGGAAGTAGCGCGCTTCGAGCGTCTTCGCGCCGATCAGGCGCAGCCTGACGAGCACGCGCTCCCAGAACGTCAGCGGCTGGATCGTGCCGCTCGGCAGGACGAGAACCGGGCCGAGGATCGGCTCGTCCT
>DASSRF010000332.1:0-2788 GCA_035701945.1 Caldimonas sp.
GAACGCGTTGTGGTCGGCGGTGTAGACGTGGCCGACGTCGACGACGTTGGCGGGCATCGCCTTGTCGCCCCAGCCGCTGCCGCCGAGCAGGAAACGCCGCCCGGGCAGCAACGCCGCGGCGCGAAGGAAGAACTCCTCGACGCGCGCCTCGCGGTCGGGCAACCGGTTGCCGAGGAAGCCCAGGTCGGCGGCGAAGCGCGCGTCGGGCGCGACCGGATGGTGCGTCGACGGGTCGAGCGCGGTGTAGATCGGCACGCAGCGGCGCGCGCCGAACGACTCGTAGGCGCGAACGACCGGATCGCCGCCGCCGTACGTGAGGACGAGGTCGTAGCGCGGCACGAGCGCGCGGAACGGGTCGGCGTCGTCGGCGCGCATGCGGTCGAGCGTCGCCGGCGCGTCGACGTCCCAGAAGGCGACGCGCGTGCGCGGCGACTGCAGGTCGAGCACCGCGCGCTCGAGCAGCGCGTCGAAGACGCCGACGCCGCTCGCCTTGACGACGAGGTCGGCGCCGCGGGCGTCGTCGACCATCGCGAGCGCGTGCTGGTCGCCCTCGCCCGGATAGACGACGACCTCGGCCCACTCGGGGTCGGCGATGTCGCGGTGCTGCTGGCGTCCGTAAGCGTCGGGCTCGTAGAAGCGGACGCGGTGGCCGCGCTCGTGGAGCGCGCGCACGATGCCGCGGTAGTAGGTCGCAGCGCCGTTCCAGTACGCCGAGACGAGGCTCGATGCGAAGAACGCGATCTTCATCTTCTTCATGCCGTGCTGCCGATCGATTCGCGCAACGGCGCGATCCGGGCACAGATCGCGAGCAGCTCGTCGACGCGGTGCGCGCACGTGTGGCGGGCGAGGATCGTCGCCCGGCCGCGGCGAGCCAGCTCGGCGGCGAGCGCGTCGTCGTTCAGCACGTCGCGCAGGTGCCGCCGCATCTCGTCGCCGTCGCCGGCGACGAGATAGTCGCGGCCGGGCGAGAACAGCCTTTCGACGTCGCGCCACGGCGCCGAGACGAGCGGGATGCCGCACGCCAGCGCCTCGAAGACGCGGATCGTCGGGATTCCGGGCAGCGCCTCGACATACGGCCGCCGCGGCACGTGCACGGTGACACGGTGGCGGGCGAAGACGCGCGGCGCCTCGTGGTTGGCGAGCCAGCCGGCGTAGTCGATCCCCGCTGCGCCGAGCCTGGCGAGCGCCCGCTCGGGATAGCGAACGCCGTGCACGGTCGCACGCAGTCCGAGCGCGCGCACCGGCTCGAGCAGGAACGCGTCGAGCTCGGCCTCGCGCTCGTCGTCGCCCCAGTTGCCGATCCAGACGAGGTCGCCCTCGTTCGCTTCTCCTGCGATCGGATGGAAGCGACGGACGTCGGCCGCTTCGTGCCACGTCCACGCACGCGTCGACCAGCCGTTGGCGCGATAGAGGTCGCGGACGACGTCGCCGAACGCGAGCACGCCGTCGTAGTGCGCGAGCTCGTAGGCGGCGAGCGCGCGCCGATCGCTCACCGAACGGTGGTGCGTGTCGTGAAAGAGCAGCCGGTAGCCGCCGTGGTCGCGGCGGTGCGCGCCGATCCTGCGCACGAGCTCGCCCTCGTTCCACTCGTGGACGATGACGAGGTCGGCGTCCTCGAGCGCAGCGTCGAGGTCGAGCGTCGCGAGGTCGTAGCGCCGGCTGTCGAGCTCGGGGTACGCGCGCGCGAACGCGTCGAGCGCCGCTTCGCCGTGCTCGGCCTCGAGGTGGACGCGGCTCCAGGCGTCGCGCGGCTCGTAGCTGTCGACGACGTGGCCGCGCGCGACCAGCTCGCTCGCCACCCCGCGCAGGAAGTGCGCGTTGCCGTGGTTCCAGTCGGAGACCAGCGAATGGCAGAAGATCACGACGCGCACTCGACCTCCGGCAGAGCGTCGGCGCCGGCGGCGGCGCCGAGCGCCGCGCGGCGGTACGCCGCGAGATACGCGTCGACCATGCGACGCACGCTGAAGGTCAGCGCCCGGCTGCGCGCCTGCGTTGCGAGCCTGCCGCAGCGCTGCGGGTCGTCGATCAGCGCCGTCAGCGCCGCGTGCAGCGCCTCGTGGTCGGCGGGGTCGACGAAGACTGCGGCGTCGCCCCAGACCTCGCGCAGGCTCGCGATGTCGCCGAGGACGAGCGCGCATCCGGCGAGGCCGGCCTCGAGCGCGCCCTGGCCGAACGGCTCGTAGCGCGCCGGTGCGGCAAAGATCGTCGCGTGGCCGAGCTCGTTGGCGAACGCCGCTGGTGCGAGCTCCCCGAGCGCGACGAGACCGGTCGTCTCGCGCGTCGCGCCGCCGGGACGCTGCGCCGCGCCGGCGACGACGACCGGCCACCGCAGCCGCGGCGCGACCGCTTCGAGCGCGGCGACGTTCTTGGCTGCGTCCCAGACGCGGCCGGCGGCGAAGACGATCGGTTCCTTGCGCGCCGGCGCGAAGTCGCTCGCGCTGCGCCCGTTCGGCAGCACGACGCCGCTGCCGAAGCAGCCGTGCTCCTCGCACAGCGCCGTCAGCATCGCCTGCGTCGGTGCGCCGACGAGCGTCGCATTCGCGAGACCGGCGTGGACCGCCGCTCGATAGCCGTCCCAGCTCGCGGGTGCGTCGCTGCCGTGGACCGCGCGCCACCACGACAGCACGCACGAATGGCCGACGACGAGCGTCGGCGCGGCAAAGGGCAACGCGCCGAAGGCGAACTGGTTGAGGTGAACGACGGTCGGACGCACGATCGACTCGAGCCTGAGCAGCCATTCGCCGGCGGCGCGCACGTCGCGCCAGGGGTCGTCCATCCACTCGAGGCG
>DASSRF010000333.1:0-2772 GCA_035701945.1 Caldimonas sp.
AGCCGCTCGAGGAGGCAGCGCAGGTGCAGCTCGCCGAGCCCGTAGACGATCGTCTCGTTGGTGCCGGCGACGTGCTCGAGCTTCAGGCACGGGTCCTCGTCGACGAGCTTGGTCAGGATCTCCCACATCCGCTGCTCGTCGCCGTGGCGCTTGGGCGCGATCGCGAGGCCATGGACGGGCTTGGGGAACGGCAGCGGCGCGAGGTGGATGTGGTCGTCCTCGGCGGCGTCGTGGAGGACGGCGTCGAAGCGGATGTCGTCGACCTTGGCGACCGCGACGATGTCGCCGGGCAGCGCGCTCTGCACCTCGACGTGGTCCTTGCCCTGCAGCATGAAGAGGTGGCCGACGCGGAAGGGCTTCCTGCCGTCGCCGATGTAGAGCTGGCTGTCGCGCGTCACCGTCCCCTGGTGGACGCGGAAGATCCCCATCCTGCCGACGAACGGGTCGACCGTGACCTTGAAGACGTGCGCGAGGACGTGCTTCTTCGGGTCCGGCGCGGCCGAGAGCTTCTCGGCGCCGTCGCCTTCGCCGCGCAGGAACTCGGGCGGGTTCGCCTCGCCTGGATGCGGCAGCAGCTTGACGATCACGTCGAGCAGCTCGGCGACGCCGGCGCCGCTCTTCGCCGACGCGAAGCAGACCGGGATCAGGTGGCCTTCGCGCAGCGCCTGCTCGAGCGGCGCGTGCAGCTCGGAGGCGTCGATGTCGCCGTCGTTGAGGTAGCGGTCGACGAAGTCGGCGTCGACCTCGACGACCTGCTCGACGAGCGCGCGGTGCGCCGCGTCGACGCTGCCGAAGTCGGAATGGCCCTCGCGGTTGTGGAAGCAGTCGACGACCTTGGTGCCGCCGGCGTCGGGCAGGTTGAGCGGCAGGCACTCCTTGCCGAACGCCGCCTGGATCTGCGCGAGCACGTCGGGCAGGTTGACTCCCGGAGCGTCGATGCGCTGCACGACGATCAGCCGGTCGCGGCCGCGCGCCGCGGCGTGCTCCATCATCCGCATCGCCATCGGCTCGACGCCGGTCTGCGCGTTGACGACGACGACGACGGTCTCGACCGCCTCGAGCGCCGGCAGGCTCTGGCCGAAGAAGTCGGGCGCGCCGGGCGTGTCGATGCAGTGGATGCGCGTGTCGCGGTGCTGCAGGTGGAGGATGCTCGCGTTCAGCGAATGGAGCATGCGGCGCTCGAGCGGATCGAAGTCGCTCACCGTCGTTCCGCGCTCGAGCGTTCCGGCGGTGGTGAGCGTTCCGGAGGCGACGAGCAGCGCTTCGGCGAGGCAGGTCTTGCCGGCGCCCGAAGGGCCGACGAGCGCGATCGTCCGGATCGACTCGATCGCAGCGCTGCTCGCGGCGTGAACTGGACTGGGCATGCGGTTCTCCTAGGGACTGTTCGCCGCGCGGTGGCTTGCGGGCAGCGGCGCGCTCGCGTCGAGCGCGCGCAGGAAGCGCTCGGCGGCAGCGAGCTGGTCGAGGGCGACGTATTCGTCGGCCTGGTGTGCCTGGGCGATGTGGCCTGGACCGCAGACGACGGTCGGGATCCCGGCGCGCTGGAAGAGGCCCGCTTCGGTGCCGAAGGCGACGAGCGTCGTCCGGTCCTCGGCGGCGAGGTGGCGCGCGAGCACGGCGGCCGGATCGTCGGCGGCGGCGAGGAACGACGGCATCGCGCAGATCGTCTCGAAGCGAATCCCCGCGCCCGGGTCGACCGCGCGCATCGCCGGCTCGAGCGACTCGGCGTACGCGCGCAGCTCGGCCTGCATCGCGAGCGCGTCGGTGCCCGGGAGGTTGCGGAACTCGTAGTGGAAGCGGCAGTCCTCGGGGACGATGTTGTCGGCGACGCCGCCCTCGATGACGCCGACCGAGCCGGTCGTGTACGGGACGTCGAAGCCCTCGTAGCGCGGCGCGCGGTCGCGCCAGTGCTCGGCCATGTCGACGAGCTTGCCGATGACGCGCGCGCCGACCTCGATCGCGTTGACCGCGCTCGGCGTCTGCGACGAGTGCGCGGCGTGGCCGCGGACGCAGCAGCGCCAGCGGTAGACGCCCTTGTGCGCGAGCGCCGGGATCATCCCGGTCGGCTCGCCGACGATGCACGCGCGCGGCAGCGCGGCGCCCTGGGCGACGAGGTCGGCGATCATCCGCTCGGCGCCGAAGCCGCCGACCTCCTCGTCGTAGCTGATCGCGAGGTGAACCGCGAACGGCAGGTCCGCGGCGAGCCACGCCGGCACCTGTGCCAGCGCGACGCCGATGTAGCCCTTCATGTCGGCGCTGCCGCGGCCGTAGAGGCGGCCGTCGCGGAGGTCGGCGCCGAGCGGGTCGACCGACCAGTCCTGGTCGTCCCACGGCACCGTGTCGGTGTGGCCAGAAACGACGACGCCGGCAGGTTTGCCGGCGCCGATGGTCGCGAACAGGTTCGCCTTGGTCCCGGTGTCGTCGAACGTCAGGCGGCTCGCGACACCGTGGCGCGCGAGCTCGTCGCGCACGAAGTGGATCAGCTCGAGGTTGGAGTTGCGGCTGACCGTGTTCATGCGAACGAGCGTTCGCGCGGTCTCCAGGGCAAGCGCCGTCGGGGTCAGGGGCCGGTCCACCGGTGCAATATAGCGACTGCAAAGACCCCGCACCTCATGGACATCACCCGTGACGACATCGCCGCGGCCGGCCGCCGGATCGCCGGCGACGTTCGCCGGACCCCGCTCGTCCGGATCGCCGGGCGCGAGCTCGGCGTCGCCTGCGCCGAGCTCTGGCTGAAGCTCGAGCATCTCCAGGTCTCGGGCAGCTTCAAGG
>DASSRF010000334.1:0-3682 GCA_035701945.1 Caldimonas sp.
TAACGCGGCAGCGCCGGCAACGTTCGCAGGTAAGCGACGATCGCGTCGAGGTCGTCGGCGCGGATTCCCGCGTACCACGCGTACGCCATCGGCGCTGCGAGCGTGCGGCCGTCGCGGCCGATGCCTTGCGTGATCGCGCGGCGGATCTCGGCGCCGCTCCATGCGCCGAGGCCCTGCTCGGGGTGCGAGGTGATGTTGCGCGACACCGCGCCCTTCCAGCTCGCCGGCAAGCCGCGGATGAACGACGGCAGGAACGGCCGGCCGCCGGCGCCGAGCGACGTCGCGAACTGCAGCGCGCCCTTGTCGTCCATCGGCGTGTGGCACTCCATGCAGTGCGCGATCGTCGCCAGGTAGGCGCCGCGCCGCACCGGGTCGCGCAGGTCCTGTTCGCGAAAGCCCTGGTCGGCGAGCGCGAACGCCTCGGGCGGCGCCGGCGGCGCGCGGTACGTCGGTGCGGCGACCGCGTTCCTGACCGGCGGCAGCGAGCGCAGGTACGCGACGATCGCGTCGACGTCGCGCGGCAGCAGCGCCTTGAAGAAGTTCGACGCCATCACGACGAGCGGCTTGCCTGCGAGCGGCCCGCGCGCCGGCCGCTCGCCGTGCGTGATCGCGCGCGCGATCTCGGCATCGCTCCAGCTGCCGATCCCGGTCTCGCGGTCGGGCGTGATGTTCGGCGCAGTCGCCGCGAACGGCGGGATGTCGATCGTGATGCCGCCGCCGGCGAGCTCCTTGCCGGCGATCGGGCGACCTTCGGCGTCCTTGGGCGTGTGGCAGTTGCCGCACGCCATCACCGTCGTGACGAGATAGCGGCCGCGCGCGAGCGGCGTCTCCTGCGCGACCGCCGCCGAGGCGGCAGCGGAAGCGACGACGACCGACGCCGCGAAACGCGCGGCGCCGGCGAGGCGATCGTGAAACTGCATGCGTTCTCCTTCAGGCCGCGGATTCTGGCGTGCCGCGTGGCATCCTTGCGGACCGCCCAGCAACCATCTCGTCGCGCCATGCTCGAGTTTCGTCCTTCGTGCGAGCACTGCAACGTCTCGCTGCCGCCGGAATCGCTCGAGGCGCGCATCTGCAGCTTCGAATGCACGTTCTGCGCCGCTTGCGTGCAGGGCGTGCTCGCGAACGTCTGCCCGAACTGCGGCGGCGGCTTCGCCCCGCGGCCGATCCGACCGCGCACCAACTGGCGCGGCGACAACGACCTCGCGCACCACCCGGCGAGCCGCACGGTCCGCCATCGACCGGTCGACGCCGAGCGCCATCGCGCGTTGGTCGCCGAGGTCGGCGCGGCCGCGCCGCACGAGCGCTAGCCGAAAGAGATCCGCACGCGCGATCGCGGCGCAGATCGTCACGACCGGCGGCGCCCCGCCGCCTGTAGACTGCTCCGCCGCCCGCGTCCGCGGGCGAGGAGAATCCGCGCCGATGCGTGCCGCGCAAGCCCTGCGCCGCTCCCGATCCGCGGCGATGCCCGCCGAGCGGCTGCTCGACGCTGGCCTGCGCATGGCCGAGCTGCGCGACGAGCGCCGCGTCCTCGAAGCGCTCGTCACCGAGGCGCGGTCGCTCGTCGGCGCGCGCCGTGTCCTCGTCGCGCTCGCCACTGCCGACGGCTTCGCTGTCGCCGCCGCGCACCTGCCGCGCGGCCAGAACGCGCGCGCGCTGCTCGAGCTCGTCGCGCCGCTCCTCGAGCAGGCGAAGAAGACACGCGGCGCGGCGCTGTGCGCGATGCCGGTGACGAACGGCAGCGGCGTGCGCCGGCGCTGCGTCGTCGTGCCGCTCGTGACGCGAACGCGGGCGCAGGCGGTGCTCTATGCCGACGCGGCCGGCGCGCCCGAGGACCTCGACGATTCCGACTGCGACGTCCTCGCCCTGCTCGCGGCGCAGGCTGCCTCGGCGCTCGCCAACGCGCGCACCGTCCAGGCACTCGAGCGAAAGCTCGGCGACGCCGCCGCAGGCGTCGTCGACGGGGAAGCGCGCGCATCGAGCAAGCTCGCGCTCGAGAACGCTCGTCTCGTCGAAGAGCGGGAACGCCTGCTCAAGGAGACGGCGCAGCGCAACGCCGAGCTCGCCGTGATCAACGCGATCCAGCAGGGGATCTCTGCCGAGCTCGAGCTGAACGCGATCATCGACCTCGTCGGCGACAAGCTGCGCGAGCTCTTCCGAACCGGCAACGTCAACATCGCCTGGTGGGACGACAAGACCAACCTCGTCCAGGTCCTCTACCGCTACGAGCACGGCAAGCCGTTGCCGCTGCCGCCGCCGTGGCCGCTCGACAGCAAGGGCCCGCTCGCCGACATGATCCGCCTGCGCGAGCCGCGCGTCGCCAACACGCGCGCCGAGCAGACCGCCGCCGGGATCAGCCCGGCGCCGGGCACCGACTGGGCGCATTCGCTCGTCGGCGTGCCGATCGTCGGCAGCAACCGCGTGCTCGGGATCATCGGCCTGCAGAACCACGACCGCGAGTACGCGTACGGCGCCGACGACGTGCGGCTGCTGCAGACGATCGCCGCGAGCGTCGGCGGCGCGCTCGAGAACGCGCGCCTGTTCGACGAGACGCAGCACCTGCTCAAGGAGACCGCGCAGCGCAACGCCGAGCTCGCGGTGATCAACAGCATCCAGCAGGGCATCGCCGGCTCGCTCTCGTTCCAGGCGATCGTCGAGCTCGTCGGCGACAAGATGCGCGAGGTGCTGCACGTCGACACCATCGGCATCCGCTGGTACGACCACGCGACGAAGACGGCGCACTTCCTCTACGAGATCGAGCGCGGCGAGCGGGTGACGGTGGCGCCGGTGACGCCGTCGGAGGCGCGCTGGCAGGAGGTGATCTCCGACCGCAGCGTCGTCCTGCGCAGGACGGCGGCCGAAGTCGCCGCGGCGGGGATCGTGCACGGGACCGAGTGCTCGCTCTCGACGATGACGGTCAAGATCGTCGCCAACGACCGCGTCGTCGGCGTCGTCATCGTCGAGAGCTTCGAGCGCGAGAACGCGTTCGGCGACAGCGAGGTGCGGCTCCTGCAGACCGTCGTCGCGAGCATGGGCGTCGCGCTCGAGAACGCGCGGCTGTTCGACGAGACGCAGCGCCTGCTGAAGGAAACCGAGCGGCGCAACGCCGAGCTCGCGGTCATCAACGCGATCCAGCAGGGCATCGCCGCCGAGCTCGACTTCCAGGCGATCGTCGACGTCGTCGGCGACAAGCTGCGCGAGGTGTTCGCGCCGCACGACGTCGTGGTCCTCTGGCACGACACGCAGAGCGATCTGATCCACCAGCTCTACGTCGTCCGCAACGGCGAGCGCCTGCACGGACTCGAGCCGGCCGCGCCGTCGCCGCACGGTGCCTGGCGACAGATGCAGATCGCGCACGAGCCCGTCGTCGCCGCGAACCAGCAGGAGATGATCGCCAAGCATCTGCTCGAGCGCCCGTCGGCGAAGGCATGTCGGTCGCTCATGGGCGTGCCGATCCTGAGCGGCGAGCGCATGCTCGGGATCATCGCCGTCGAGAGCTTCGCGCGCGAGGCGGCGTTCGGCGAAGGCGACGTTCGCCTGCTCGCAACGGTCGGCGCGAGCATGGGCCTCGCGCTCGAGAACGTCCGCCTCTTCAACGAGACGCGCGAGTCGCTCGAGCGCCAGACCGCGACCGCCGAGATCCTCAAGGTCATCGCGAGCTCACCGGGCGAGGTGCAGCCGGTGT
>DASSRF010000335.1:0-2922 GCA_035701945.1 Caldimonas sp.
CAGCAGCGACACGGCTTCGAGCAGGCCGCGGCGGGTAAACGGCTTGTCGAGAAACGCCTGATTCTCCCAGAGCACCGGCTGGCTGGTGAACAGCGTGTCGGCAAAGCCGGTGACGAACAGGATCTTGAGATCGGGCCGCAGCGCCCGGATGCGGCGCGCCATCTCGTCGCCGTTCATCCCCGGCATGTGGACGTCGAGAAACGCGACCTGCGGCCGCAGCTCGTCGAACAGCTCGACCGCCTCGCGGCCGTTGCGCGCCTGCGCGACGACGTCGAGCTCGGGCCAGAGCCGCGCGAGGTGCGCGGCGAGCTGGTCGCGCAGCAGCGGCTCGTCGTCGGCGATCAGCGCGGTCGTGCGGGTCATGCTGCGGGCGACGGGACGCGGATGTCGGCGCGCACGCCGCGCGGCGCCTGCGCCGAGAGCGTGACGCTGGCATCGGCGCCGAAGAACGCCTCGAGCCTATCCTGCAGGTTGCGCAGGCCGGTGCCGGTGGCGCCGCCTTCGCTCAGGCCGACGCCGGTGTCGGCGACCCAGAGGTCGATCTCGCGGCCGGCCCCGCGTCGTGCACCGACCTCGACGCGCCCGCCTTCGAGCGCCGGGTCGATGCCGTGGCGGATCGCGTTCTCGACCAGCGTCAGCAGCGCCATCGGCGGAAACGGCAGCGTGCGCAGCGCAGGCTCGATGGCGATCGTGAACGCCAGCCGGTCGGGCATCCGCATCAGCATCAGCTCGAGATAGGCGCGCACCAGGCGCTCCTCGTCGCCGAGCGTCGAGTCCTGCTGCTGCAGCTGCGGAAGCGCGGCGCGCAGGTAGTCGATCAGGCTGCGGAAGACCGGCGCGGCGCGCGGCGATCCGCTCTCGACGAGCTGCTGCACGTTGGCGAGCGTGTTGAGCAGGAAGTGCGGCTCGACCTGCGCGGTCAGCAGGCGCAGGCGAGCGTCGGCCGCCTGCCGCTGCAGCGTCTCGCGCTCGAGCGCGAGCTGCAGCGCCAGCGTCCGCGCCTGCGCGTCGCGCTCGCGGTAGAGCGCGCCGAGCGCGAACAGCGTGCCGATCAGCGCCGCGCTCAGCGTCACGAGGACGTAGCCGTGCACCATGGGGCGCGATGCCAGGAAGGCCGAGAAGTCGCCGCGCACCGACAGCATCTGCACGATGAAGGGCGACAGCGCAGCGCCGAGCGCGACCGCGAGCAGCTGCGCGACCCAGCGTGGCAGGAGGCTCTGCCGCCACGCGCCGGCGACCTTGAACCCGAACAGCAGCACCATGCTGACGAAGAACGCCTCGGCGAGGACCTCGACGAACGGGTTGAGCGTGACCGGGTTGAGCGCGAGCGCGGCGAGCACCGCCAGGCTCACGGTCGCCGCGAGCTCGCGACGCGTCGGGACCAGGCGGGCGCGATCCCAGGGGTCGGCGGCGGGCGGCGACGCGCCGGGTGTCGACGGAGTCATCGCGCGAAGGGTAGCGAGCGACCCGGGGCGGTCAAGCTCGGCTCGCAGCGAAATGGACGAAGCGCGGAACTCGGGGCATGAGCTGCGGCGCAGCGTGGCGCCGGCGGCTGGCGACCGCCGCGGTCTTCCGCTGCCGGGCCGCTCGCGCGATCGGGGGGCTAGCGCCGGTTCACCGTCCCGCCGTACGCGCCCATGCCGTGCATGATCGTCGTCGTGTTGCCGCTCATCGGCGTCGACATCTTCATCGGCGACTGCATCGGCGCCATCGACGACGAGCCGCTCGGCCAGGACGTCGGGCTGCCGCCGCCCGCCATCGACATGTCGCCGCCGCCGCCACCGCCGCCGCCCGATCCGCCGCCGCTGAACACCGAGTACAGCAGCAGGCCGACCAGCGCCGCGCCGAGCACCGCATCGCCGTTGCTGCCGCCGCTGCCGCTCGTCGACGAACCGTCGAGGCGCTCGCGCGCTGCGCGCGCGTAGTACGGATCGGGGCTGCGCGACGCCTGCACGTAGAGCGCGCGTGCGCGCTGCGGATCGCGCGGCACGCCCCAGCCGTTTGCGTACAGCGTGCCGAGGTTGATGAGCGCCGACTCCTCGCCCTTGCGCGCCGCGCGCTCGTACCAGTACGCGGCCGAGCGGTAGTCGACGCGGCCGCCGAGGCCGCTCATGTAGCCCTGGCCGAGGGCAGCCTCGCATCTCGCGTCGCCCTGCTGCGCACCCTTTTCGAACCACTGCACGGCCTGGGCTTCGCTGCGCGCCACGCCGTCGCCGGTGCGCAGCTGCCAGCCGAGCCGCCACATCGAGAACGCGTGGCCGTAGCCGGCGGCGTGGCCGAACCAGTTCGCGGCGGCGGCGTGGTCGCGCGCGGTGCCGTCGCCGTCGTAGTACATCGCGCCGACCATCGCCTGCGCGAGCGCGACGTCGGCGCGCGCCGCCTGCAGCGCCAGCGCGAACGCCGCCTTCGGGTCGCGCGACGTGCCCCAGCCCGAATACAGCATGCGTGCGGCCTCGTATTGCGCCGACGGGTCGCCTTGCTGCGCCGCCGCGTGCATCCAGCGGAACGCGGCCGCGACGTCCTTGGCGACGCCGCGACCCGTCCAGTAGGAGACGCCGATCTCGTACATCGCGTCGGTCAGCCCCTGCCGCGCCGCCTTCTCGTACCAGCGCGCCGCGGTCGCCTCGTCCTTGGCGACTCCGGAACCGGTCAGGTATGCCCAGCCGAGCGCGAACTCGCCTTCGGCGAAGCCGGCGTCGGCGGCCTTGCGCGCCCAACCGAGCGCCTCGTTCAGGTGCACGGGCTGCGACTTGAACGCGAGCCGCATCAGTCCGGGGTAGGCGTTGACGTCGCCGATGTCGGCCGCGCGCCGATACCACTTCGCCGCTTCGCTTGCATCGGCGGCGACGCCGGTGCCGGACTCGTAGAGCCAGCCGATGCTCTGCCAGGCCGCCTTGACGCCGGCGGCTTCGGCCTCGCGGT
>DASSRF010000336.1:0-2338 GCA_035701945.1 Caldimonas sp.
CGAGAGCACCGAGAAGCCGGGCGGCATCGGCGAGCCGGCGACGGCGTTGATCGGTCCCGCCGTCGCGAACGCGGTGTTCGCGGCGACCGGCAAGCGCGTGCGGCGGATGCCGTTCACCGCGGAGAACATCGCCAGCGCGTAGCGATTCCGGCGGACGAGGCTCACGCTTCGTCCGCCGGCCCGTGGTGGGTGACGAAGACGCCGTCGGGGTCGACCGCGGCCTTGATCGCGCGCAGCCGCGCCGCGTTCGTTCCCCAGAACGCGCGCTGCCAGTCGCGCTGGAAGTAGTTGCTCTCGGCGACGTAGGCGCCGCCATCGGGAGCGACCTTGCGCAGCGCCGCGGCGGCGCGGTCGATCGCCGCCGCCTGCGTGCGCGCGAGCGCGGCGTCGGGTTCGTGGCCGGCGACGCCGGGATACGCGGGGCCGCCGTGCGCGCCGAGGATCGCGAGCGCGAAGGCGTCGAGCATCGCCGGGTTGGTCGCGGTGTCGCGCGCCGCGGCGATCGCCGACGCCGGCGCTCCTGCGAGACCCTTGTTCAGATGGAGCGACACATACCAGTGGCGCGTCGCCGCGAGGATCGCTTCGGCGAGCTGGGCACGGCGCGACGGCTGCAGCAGCGCCGCCGGCAGCCAGAGCGACTCGTAGCCGTGCAGCACCTGCGCGGCCTGCGCCTGGTCGCCGGGCCAGAAGACGTTCGTCTCCGGCGCGCCCGGCCGGTCGTCGCGCTTGATGAAGCCGAACGTGCGCTTGAAGAGCGTCGGCGCCCAGAACGACCGCGCGTCGGTCGAGACGATGCGCAGCGGCGAGAACTCGAGATCGAACTCCTTCGGACTCGCGTCGATCGCGGCGAAGAACGGCTGCCACGCCGCAGCCGCCTCGCCGCGCGCCAGGCCCTGGAACACCATCGCGACCTGCAGCGCGTTGTTGCGAAGGAACCGCAGCTGCTCGCCCCAGTGCGGGCCGACGAGCGTTCCGGCACAGAAGTCGAGCGCGATCGCGACGAGCTTGCGATACGCGGCGTCGGACGTCGCGCGCACCGTGATGTTGACGGCGCCGAACGTCTCCGGCAGCGGATGGACCTTGAGCGTCAGCCGCGTGACGACCGCGAAGTTGCCGCCGCCGCCGCCCTTCAATGCCCAGAAGAGGTCCCCGTTCGTGCACGCGTTGCAGACGCGCACCTTGCCGTCGGCGGTGACGACCTCGGCTTCGAGCAGGCTGCCCGCGGCGGTGCCGAACGCCTTCGAGAAGCTGCCGAAGCCGCCGCTCTGCACGAGCCCCGCGACGCCGACGGTCGTGCAGCCGCCGCCCTGGACGTAGCCGCCGCCCTTCGTCGTCACCGCGTCGTAGACGTTCGCCCAGACCGCGCCGGCGCCGCAGTGGACGGCGCGCTGCGGCGCGACACGGCCGCCGCAGTTCGCGGGAACGAACGCGTCGTCGAGGCGGACGTCGTTCATCCGCCGCGTCCAGACGAGCAGCGAGTCGGGCGCGTTCGACGTCCCCTGGTAGCTGTGGCCGCCGCCCTTGACGACGAGCCGGACGCGCCGCTCGCGCGCGAAGTCGACCGCGGCGGCGACGTCGCCGGCGCTGCGGGCGACGACCGCGTACGCGCTCGGCGACGTCGTCCACGCGCCGACCCAGCCGTAGGTCTGCGTCAGCGCGACGTCGTCGCCGATCGCCCACGGGTTCGCGGGCGAGCGAAAGAGCGCGTCGCACGTCGCCGAGCGCGGATCGTCGCGGCACCCTGCGAATGGCGAGACGACCTTGACGAGCGCGCCGCCGACGGCGGCGTTCAGGCGCTGCCAGTCGGCGTCGCCCGGCCAGCCGGGATCGCCGGGGCGGACGCGCGGCCTCGGGTCGGCCCCGGCGAACGCTGCGAACGGAGCCGCGGCGCCGAGCGCGACCGGCGCCGCGGCGATCGCGCCGAGCAGCCTTCGTCTTCGGTCACCTACCATTCGCCGCTTTCGCCACGTCACCCATGACCGCTTCGATTCCCGCGGCCCGTCGCTGGCTCGCGCTCGCCGTCGTCTGCCTCGGCGTCGTCATGGTCGTGCTCGACGCGACGATCGTCAACGTCGCGCTGCCCTCGATCCGCGCCGACCTCGGCTTCACCGAGGCGACGCTGGTCTGGGTCTTCAATGCCTACCTGCTGACGTGCGGCGGCTTCCTGCTGCTCGGCGGCAGGCTCGGCGACCTCTACGGGCACCGGCGCGTCTTCATGGTCGGCATCGTGCTCTTCACCGGCGCGTCGGCGGCGTGCGGCTTCGCGAATGCGCAGCTGACGCTCGTCGTCGCCCGCGCGGTGCAGGGGATCGGCGGCGCGATCGTCGACGCGGTGGCG
>DASSRF010000337.1:0-4164 GCA_035701945.1 Caldimonas sp.
CGGGCACCTGCGCACGGCGGTCGAGCTGAAGCCGATCGTCGAGGGCGCACCGTTCGCGGCGTCGCTGCGGCTGCGCCTGCCGATCGTGCAGGGACCGATGACGCGCGTCTCCGACACCGCCGAGTTCGCGTCCGCGATCGCCGACGGTGGCGCTTTGCCGATGATCGCCTTCGCGCTGCTCAAGGGACCTGCGCTCGAGAGACTGCTCGCGGCGACCAAGAAGCTGCTCGGCGACCGGCCGTGGGGGATCGGGCTGCTCGGCTTCGCGCCTCAGGCGCTGCTCGACGAGCAGCTCGCGTGCGCGCGCGCATTCGCGCCCGACTACGCGATCATCGCCGGCGGCCGACCCGACCAGGCCGTGCATCTCGAAGCCGGCGGCGTGCCGACGTTTCTGCACGTTCCCTCGGCCAACCTGATCCCGCTCTTCCTCCACGAGGGCGCGCGGCGTTTCATCTTCGAAGGTCGCGAATGCGGCGGCCACATCGGCCCGCTCAGCAGCTTCGTGCTCTGGAGCACGATGGTCGACCGGCTGCTCGCCGAGATTCCGGCGAGCAAGGTCCAGCCCGACACGCTCGAGCTGATCTTCGCCGGCGGCATCCACGACGCCGCCTCGTCGGCGATGCTGCAGGTGATCGTCGCGCCGCTCGCCGCGCTCGGCGTCAAGGTCGGCATCCTGATGGGCAGCGCGTACCTCTTCACGCGCGAGATCGTCGCCACCGGCGCGGTCGTGCCGCGGTTCCAGCAGGAGGCGATCGACTGCGAGCGGACCGTCAACCTCGAATCGGGTCCGGGCCACGCCAGCCGCTGCGCGTACACGCCGTTCGCGGCCGAGTTCTTCCGCACCCGGCTCGAGCATCGCGAGCGCAAGGTGCCCGCCGACGAGAGCCGGCGCGAGCTCGACGACCTCATCCTCGGCCGGCTGCGGATCGCGTCGAAGGGGCGTGCGCGGCGCGGCCCCGACGGTCCGATCGAGGCGCTCGACGTCCAGGCGCAGCGCGACGCGGGCATGTACATGCTCGGCCAGGTTGCAACGCTGCGCTCGGGGCTGACCGACATCGCGTCGCTGCACCGCGAGGTCACGCTCGACGCCGCCGCGCTCCTCGAGCGCCGCCTCGACGAGCGTGCGCCCGCCGCCGAGCCCGCGGCGACGCCGGTCGACGTCGCCGTCGTCGGCATCGGCGTCGCGCTGCCGAAGGCGAACAGCACCGAGGAATACTGGGCCAACATCCTCGACAAGGTCGACGCGATCACCGAGATCCCGGCGCACCGCTGGGACTGGCGGCTGTACTACGACGCCGACCGCACCGCGAAGGACAAGATCTATTCGCGCTGGGGCGGCTTCCTCGACGACATGGCGTTCGACCCGACGCGCTACGGGATGCCGCCGAAGTCGATCGAGTCGGTCGACCCGATGCAGCTGATGGCGCTCGAGGTCGCGTGGCGAACGCTCGAGGACGCCGGCTACCGCGATCGGGCGTTCGATCGCGAGCGCGCCTCGGTGATCGTCGGCGCGAGCGGCGGCACCGGGGACGTCGGCTCGCAGTACGGGCTGCGCGCCGAGCTGCCGCGGTTCAGCGGCGAGCTGCCGGGCGACGTCGCCGAGCGGCTGCCCGAGTGGACCGAAGACTCGTTCGCCGGCATCCTGCTCAACGTCATCGCCGGGCGCATCGCCAACCGGCTCAACTTCGGCGGCGTCAACTTCACGACCGATGCGGCGTGCGCGTCGTCGCTCGCTGCGGTCTACCAGGGCGTCACCGAGCTGACCGGCGGGCGCAGCGACCTCGTCATCGCCGGCGGGGTCGACACCGTGCAAGGGCCGTTCGGCTACCTGTGCTTCAGCAAGACGCAGGCGCTCTCGCCGCGCGGGCGCTGCGCGACGTTCGACGAGTCGGCCGACGGCATCGTCATCTCCGAAGGCATCGCGATGGTGGCGTTGAAGCGCCTCGCCGACGCCGAGCGCGACGGCGACCGCATCTACGCGGTGATCAAGGGCGTCGGCGGCAGCAGCGACGGCAACGCCAAGGGCCTGACGGCGCCGCTTCCCGCGGGCCAGCTGCGCGCGATGCGGCGCGCGTACCGCCAGGCCGGCTTCGGGCCGGCGAGCGTCGGCCTGTTCGAGGCGCACGGCACCGGCACCGTCGTCGGCGACACCGCCGAGCTGCAGAGCACGACGCTGCTCGTCGGCGAGGACGGTGGCGGCGCGCGCCAGGCGGCGATCGGCTCGGTGAAGACGATGATCGGCCACACCAAGGCGACCGCGGGCCTCGCGGGTCTCGTCAAGGCGGCGCTCGCGCTCCACCACCGCGTCCTGCCGCCGCACCGCGGCGTCGACCGGCCGCTGCCGATCCTCACCGCGCCCGACAGCCGCGTCTATCTCGTCGACGAGGCCCAGCCGTGGGTGGCGCCGGTCGGGTCGCGGCGCCGCGCCGCGGTCAGCTCGTTCGGCTTCGGCGGCACCAACTTCCACGTCGTCCTGGAGGAATACCGCGGCGAGTACCGCGACTGGCTGCAGCCGGCGACGACGTCGCGCTGGCCGGCCGAGCTGCTGCTGTGGAGCGACGTCGATCGCAGCGCGCTCGCCACGCGCCTCGGCGAGCTGCGCGCCGAGCTGCCGGCGCATGGCGACGTTGCGCTGCGCGACCTCGCGGCGAGCCTGGCGCAGCGCTGGAGCGCTGGCGCCGAGACGATCGCGATCGTCGCCAAGGACCACGCCGATCTGCTCGCCAAGCTCGACCTCGCGCTGAAGTGGCTCGCGACGGGCGGCAAGGCGCTGCCGCCCGGCATCTACCACGGCGCGCGCACCGATCGAGCGGGCGGCGTCGCGTTCCTCTTCCCGGGCCAGGGCTCGCAGTACCCCGACATGCTGCGCGCGGTCGCTGCCCACTTCGGGGTCTGCCGCGAGACGCTGTCCGATGCCGACGCCGCGCTGCGCGACGCGTTCGACGAGCGCTTCGGACCCGGTGCTCGCCTCAGCCACTTCATCCTGCCGCGCGGCGCCTACGGCGAGGCCGGGCGTGCAAAGGCGCGCGAGGCGTTGACGTCGACCGACGTCGCGCAGCCTGCGCTCGGCGCGGTCGAGGTCGCGATGCTCCGGCTGCTGCGCAGCCTCGGCGTTCGCGCCGACATGCTCGCCGGCCACAGCTACGGCGAGTTCGTGGCGCTGTTCGCCGCCGGCGCGATCGACTTCGGGTCGCTCATGGCGCTCTCGGCGGCACGCGGGCGCTTCATCGTCGACGCCGCCAGGGCCGCGGGGTCGGAGCTCGGCACGATGGCCGCGGTGCAGGCGCCGCGCTCGGTCGTCGAGGACACCATCGCCGGCATCGACGGCGTCCTCGTCGCCAACCACAACGCGCCGCTGCAGAGCATCGTCTCGGGTCCGCACGCCGGCGTCGCCGAGGCCGCAGCGCGCTTCGCCAAGGCCGGGATCGACGTCGCGCCGTTGCCCGTCGCCGCCGCGTTCCACTCCTCGCTCGTGCAGCCCGCGCAGCGCAGCCTCGCCGCGCTGATCGAGACGATCGACTGGCGGCCGGCCGAAGTTCCGGTCTACTCGAACACCACCGCGCGGCGCCACGTCGCCGACGTCGCCGCGCTGCGGCGGCAGATGGCCGAGCACCTCGTTCGCCCGGTCGAGTTCGCCGCCGAGATCGAGGCCATGCACGGCGACGGCGCGCGCGTCTTCGTCGAGGTCGGCCCGAAGTCGGTGCTGAGCCGGCTCGTCGCGAAGATCCTCGACGGCAAGCCGCACGCCGCGATCGCGCTCGACGACGGCAGCGGATTGCCGGGCCTGCTCAACGGGCTCGCGCAGCTCGCGTGCGCCGGCGTCGCCTTCGACGCCGAGCCGCTGTTTGCCGGACGGTCGTGCCGGATCGGCGATCCCGCGCGGCTCGAGTCGCTGCAGCGCGAAGCGGCGCCGATCAAGCACGCCTGGATGCTCAACGGCAGCGTCGCGCGTCGCGCGGCCGAGCCGGTGCCGCAGGTCGGCATGCGGCTCGAGGAGGTCGCGGCGCAGCGCGACCGCGCGGCGAAGGCGGACCGGCCGGCGGCGACGATCGACGTCGGCCGAGCCGCGTCGCAGCGCCCCGAGCCTGCGCCCGCACGGGAGGGAAGCGCGCCGAGGACGGAGCCTCGCCGCGTCGCCGCAGCGTCACCACGATCGACACAGGA